>CATZRJ010000130.1 GCA_958423535.1 uncultured Collinsella sp. | reverse complement strand
TATCTCGCACCAGTTTACCTGTTGCCTCGACGGTTCCGCCCGTCGCGACCAAGTCATCCAGAATCAACACGGTATCTTTAGAGGTAATGGCATCGGCATGGATCTCGATGGAGTCGGTGCCATACTCGAGCTCGTAGCTCCGGCTCACCGTCTTGCGCGGCAGCTTGCCCGGCTTACGAGCTGGCACAAAGCCGGCACCCAGGGCGACAGCCACGGGCACGCCGACCATAAAGCCGCGAGCCTCGGGACCCACGACCTTGGTGATACCCATGTCGGCAAAATGCTCAGCCAGGGCATCTGCCATGGCCTTTAGTGCCTCGGGATTACCAAAGAGCGGCGTGATGTCCTTAAAGATGACTCCGGGCTCGGGATAGTCGGGGATGTCGACGATGTGAGATTCGAAGTCGTACATGACGTGACCTTTCATGGATTGCCGGGTGGACGGCGGTTATTTACCCGTGTTAGCAGACAGGCTATGCGAGGGGACGACGACCTTGGACGGATGCACGAGCGACTCGTCCTTCGCGGCAACCGCGGGAACGCTTGTCTCTTCGCTTTTGGCCTTGGTGGATTCGGAGCGTGCAATCTCCTCGTCGAGGGCATCGATATCGGCGTCCTCGACCACGGCGTTGAGTGACTCAAATACGCGGTTCTTGAGCAGTGCGGTATGGACACCTTCGGTGAGGTCATGCAGCTTCTTAAACGCGCGCTCGAGCTTGGCGTCGCGTTCGTCATCGGAAGTGTCCATGCCGAGCATGCTCACGAGCACCTGCTCAAACATCGAGGACTCGCGGTTTGCCGACGATACGTATTGGCGCAGGTTGCGCGGCTCGATATGAAAGCGCGAAAGCTCGGAGCAGTAACGGATGATCGGGAAATCGCGGCCATCGACAAGCTCGCGATTCTGCGGGCTCTTGATGATGCGAATGAGGTCGTTTTCGGCCAGGGAGCGTATAAACGAGATCTCGACGCCGAGCATATCGGGGATGGTCTCGATGGGATGCAGCTTTTGCTTGGTCTCCTTGGGCTCCGTCTTGAGCGGAACGTCGGACAGCAGGCCCACCTCGTAGGCGAGCGTAGACAGGTCCGTGGCGTTTTCCAGGCGCTGCTTGATCACGTTGAGCGGCATGTAGCGAGTCTTTTGCAGGTGCAGAATGACCTCCAGGCGGTCAACGTCCTCCTTGGAGTACTGACGATAGCCCTTAGGCGTGCGATGAGGGGTGATGAGCCCCTCATCTTCGAGAAATCTAATTTTTGAGTTCGAAAGATCGGGGTATGCGCCTCGAAGTAGATTGACGACCTGGCCGATACTCAGATAGTTGCGTTCGGCCATGCCCTACTCACCGGTTTCGATGCGCTCCGGCGTGCTCTCGTGATAGATGAGCGTAAATGTACCGATCTGTACAGAAGAGCCATCGTGCAGCGGGGCGCCGTTGACGATAGCGCCGTCAACCCACGTACCGTTGAGCGAGCCCAGGTCCTCAATACGGGCCCCCAGACCCTCGCGAATAATGCGCGCGTGGCTACGCGACACGGTCATGTCGTTGAGGAAGATGCCGTTGGCGGGATCGCGGCCGATGGTGGTCACATTGTCCTCGAGCTCAAAGGCGGTGCCGGTCTGCGGGCCCTTGACGATAGACAACACGGGCGCGGTGATGTGCACGTTGGCCATGAGGTCGGGAACGGTGGCATCGCTCGAAGGAACGCGGAAAACACAGGTGGCGTCTGAGGCCTTATCGTTCTGAGGCATATTGTTAACCATGTTGTCCATGACAACCCCTAACTTAACGCGGACATGCCGCAAAGAATGAACTGTACATAATCATACCCCAATGACTTAATCTTCGATTTCGGGGTTAAGAAAGTCGATGTCTTCGTCCTCGGGATGTGCGATAGCCTGTTTAATGGCCGCTCCACCCTTAATGGAATAGATGACGGCGGTGAGCATGGAGAAGATCACGCCGCCGTACACAAAGAAGATGCCAAGCGGTACCGGGCTGCCGTTGAGGCCCGGGAAGGCCGTGAACGTGGCGGGCAGCAGATGCCAGCCATCCACAGTGGGAAAGCCCAGCAGCATGAGCGAGAAGCCGGTCATAAGCAGCGCCGTGGCAATCTTGCCAGGAAAAACTACGTCGATGGGACGGCGATGATAGTGGCGCACGATGAGCGTGCCGATTCCCAGGTAAATATCGCGGCCGATGATGAGCACGCAGACCCAGATGGGAAGCTCGCCGCGGACTACCAGGCCCAACACGCCGGTAAACAGCAGGGCGCGGTCGCAGACGGGGTCCATCATCTTGCCGAGCCACGAGACCGTCTTGGTCATGCGGGCAATCTGACCGTCCATCCAGTCGGTGGAGGCCGCGATGGCATAGATGACAATGGCGACGACACGGTTGTTGTCCGTCACAAACAGGTACAGAAAGACCAGCGTGAGGATCAGGCGCGTGAAGGTAATGAAATTGGAGATCGTGAAGATCTTATTCGACGGGTAATCGGAGGTGCCGATAAGCTCCTTTTTGATCTTCTTTTTGATGCCCACAGGACTCCCCCGCT
>CATZRJ010000129.1 GCA_958423535.1 uncultured Collinsella sp. | reverse complement strand
ACAGGAGGCCACTTAATGTGGCCTCCGTCGTGAGCAGGACTGTAGAGCAGGAAACCTAAGCCGGTGTCCCCGCTCTCCCGGGGCCGGCGGAACTAATTATTCAGCATGCGGTCGAAGCTTCCCGAGTCGCCATCCCGATAGTCGGCGGTCATCAGAATCTCCTGCGGAATGCGTCCGCCCTCGCGCAGTACGTTGCGGAACTGCACGCGCGTGACCATGGGCAGATCTTTGATCGTCGCCGCCAGGTTCTGCGGCACGCCCTGGTTGGCAGCCGCGGGCTCGCACTCTCCGCCGGCCTTCACGCGACGCTTGTGCTCGGCGAGCATGGCGCGATACATACCGGCATGTAGGCGAATCTCAACGACATTGGCATTACGGGCCTGCTCGACAATGCGCGCACCCTCTCGGTCGATGTCGCCCACGTAGTAGACATAGTTAAAGCGATAGCCGATCTCGGCCAGATAATCGTCCAACGCATGCGAGACGCTCGCCTTGCAGCCACCGCCAAAGATCACGCCACCCACCTTGGTGCCAAAAAGCTTGGCGTGCTTGCGGCCGCGCAGGAGCTTGACGATCTCGTCATAGGTGTCCAGGTTCTCGACCATAATGAACGGCTTGTCGGCGCCCAGCGTAAAGAAACCCGTAAAGTGCACGGGGCGGTTGGGGGCGACCTTAATCGCCTGCATGCTGATGCCCTTTTCGGTCATACGCCGAATCAGGCGCTCGCCATGCTTGCCGTCAAAGGCCTTCTCATCGTTAAAAATCTGGTAGGCGCGCTGGCGACGCGAAGCGACCGGCGTGTCGGCGCCGCGATTCTGCTCTATCCAAGCCTGGATGATCGCAATCTCCTCGGCAATCTTGCGGTTGGACATCTCGTTGTGCTGAGTGCGCTGCGGAGCCTTTTTGCCGTCCTTACCCTCGACCTTAACAATTTGAGTCTGCTGCTCCTTGATCTTGGAGAGCGCCGTAGGCGTGGGAACGATCTTGAGCAGCTGCCTGCCCAGGACACGGGCCAGAGCAAACGCCGAAACCTCGCCATGAGCGGGCGGCTCAGGCTGCTGGGCGGTCGCATCGTTTGCAGTCGGTTTGGGCTGCGCCTGGGATTTGCGTTTGGAATCTACCTGAGCTTTGCGCTCTTGCTTTGGCGCGGACGGACCCTTTTGCGAGCGTTCGGGCTTGTCCCCCCTCGCCGGCTGGCGCCTGGGCTGTTCCACCGGAGTCTCAGCCTTCGCATTCTTGTTTTGCGTCGCCTTCTCGGCCGCGGCCTCGGCATTTGAGCCACGGCCGCCACGATGACGGCGGCGGGGCTTGCTTGAGGCGCTCTCCCCCACCTGCTTATCAGCGGACTGTTGAGCTTTGACCTCGGTGTCAGCCGTAGCCGGCGACTCGGAAGGCTGCTGCTCGCGAGCCGCCGGCTCAACGGTTTTCTCGGTTTGTTTGGCCTTCTCAGCCTGAGCGGTCGAAGCCGGCTCGCCCTTCTCCTGACGCTTTACGGGATACGCGCGTCCCGCAAAACCGCGGCCGGGACGGCACGAAGCCGGAGCTCTCTTGGCAGACTCCTCAGCATCGTCTGCAACCTCGGAAGGCTCTTCAACCTCATGCGCGACATCCCGCTGCGCAGCCTTAAAGTGAGCACCGCGACAACGCTTGGGCTCTTGGACCTTCACGGGCTTTTGCTCCTGCGCGGGCTTCTGCGACTCGACAGCAACCTCGGTCTCAACAGCCTCGGTATCGAGCTCATCCTTTTGAGCAACGGCGCGACGGAAGCGCTCCTGCTGGGCACGGCGCTGTGCGTCGCGTTTGCCACCCCCGCCAAAACCGCCGCGGCCGGCCTTGGCCGTAAAGGCGCGAACGACGCTCTCGTCAAGCAGCTCGTCGGTATCGATATGCTCGCGCGGAGCCGTTTCCACCGAAGCGGGCGCCTCGACAACGTCCTCGACGGTCTCTTCGGCAACCTCGACGGGCTGCTCCTGGGCATCGTTAATCTCGACATTAATGGTGTAAAAGGCAGGGCGACCGTTAATGCCGCTGCCCTCGATCTTGGTAACGATCTTTGCCGCGATGAGTTCGTCGCGCATCGTCTTGGTGTCGCATTCCTTATCGACGGAGCGGAAAATCTGCGCTAGCGCGCTCGATTTGATTTTGAGTGCCTTGCGGCAGAGCAGGTCGTAGGCAACCAGCTTGGCGCGCTCGGTAGAAAGCGACGTCTGGCTGCTCAGACGCTCAGCCAGGGCATCGACATTATTTTGGTTATCGGAATATACCGTCTTGGCCACGGGGCCCCTTTCATATGTACACATATACGTTTATATGGTACAACGCGCGAGCCTATCCACGCAAAACATCTGCGAGGACGCCCTTGCATCACCCGTTCTCGCAAGAAAAAAGACCGGGTCCGCATCGTTGCGGGCCCGGTCTTTCCGAGTCATATGGATGGAACGGTTAGCCCATCAAGCTAACTAGGCCTTGGCAGCCTCGGCGTCGGCAGGAGCCTCGGCGACAGCGGCGCGGCCGTACTCGGCCTTGCCCATCTCGGACCACTCGGGCTCCTCGTCGGGCATGGAACCGGCCTCCTTACCGAAGAACTCCTTGAGGCAGTTGACGGCAACGATGAGGCCCAGGACCATCAGCAGGACGGC
>CATZRJ010000128.1 GCA_958423535.1 uncultured Collinsella sp. | reverse complement strand
CTTTGAGACCCAGAAGCGCTATCCCAAGGCGAGCGCGTACTGGTACAAGAACGTCTCGGAGACCGGCCTGCTTATGGCCTAACTTTTGCCGCATACCCCCTGTCGGCCGCATGCGAATCCCTCCACGGGTTCGCATGCGGCCTATTTTTTTGCTCGGCCCGTGCAGGCCGTTTGTCTCGATTTGTAACATCTAGCAGGGATTTTCAATCCTAACTGTTATAGATTTAGACGAACGGGCGACCAGGGCTGAAAGATCTCAATCTGTAACACGTAGCCCACTTTCGACCGTCTACCTGTTACAGATCAAGACAATAAGATAGTCAAATCCGAACTTTCCAAGCAGTTATGAAGCATGGTTTCTAGTTTTCGGTATCACGAACATACTTTCGGTATCATTTAATGGTATTATGATATCGAAAGTATGTTCGTGATACCGAAAGGAGCCGCATGCGCCAGTTCGATTACACCACAGTCCCAGCGGAACTCGAAGCAACTCCAATCACCAACCTCCTCCTCTCGATACGCGAGCATAAAGGCCGTCAGCTTGCTCTGAGTCAAGTCAAACCCGAGCTTCTATCGTCCCTAATGGAGGAGGCTAAGATCCAAAGCACCCGATCCTCCAACGGACTTGAAGGAATTGTTACCACCCAAAAAAGACTCAAAGCGATCATGGCGTATTCCGCCAAGCCAAGCTCCCGTGCAGAGGAAGAAATCGCTGGATACCGAGATGTGCTGTCGCTTGTTCACGAGCAACACGATTCCATTCCCGTAACGCCATCGGTCATTCTGCAGTTGCATCGTGACCTCATGGCGCACACGGCAATCTCGTATGGAGGCCATTGGAAAGATGGCGATAACGAAATCGTCTCCATTGACGATCAAGGTAATCGATTTGTGCGCTTTAGGCCCCCTTCGGCTCTAGCAACCCCGGGACTTATTAAAGAAGCCTGCCAGTCCCTCAACGATGCTTTATCTCGCCAAGTTTGCGATCCCCTCCTTATATCGCTCCGCTTTATCTTCGATTTTGTTAGCATTCATCCCTTCAACGATGGCAATGGCAGGATGAGTCGGCTCCTTACAACGCTGCTGCTCGAAAAGACTGGATACGACGTTGCGCGTTACATCAGCATCGAGCGACTTATTGAAGACAACAAAGCGCTTTACTACAACGCCCTCGCTGCAAGCTCCACTGGATGGAATGAAAATCAAAACACCGAAGTACCCTTTATCCGTTTCATGCTCGGAACAACCCTGGCCGCCTACCGACAGCTCGAGCAGCGTACCTTAATTGAATCAAGCACTCGTCCCATGTCGAAGCAAGCGCGCATCGCTGTTCTATTTCAACAGAGACCCGGCGTCATTAAGAAATCCGACATCCGGTCCAACTGCCCCGATATCAGCGAGGTAACCGTTAAACGAACCCTCGGTCAGCTTGTTAGTTGCAGCGCAATCGAAAAAACAGGAGCGGGTCGTTCGACGGGCTACATACTCAAAGACGCCCATGCTCTAGAACTATTCTTACAAGCCACAATACCCGATGGCGAGGCCGCAATAACAAAAGAGGCTCCAAAGGATAAACTCCTTGAACGTGTAAACCACGCCGAGGATGAAAGCAGAGAAGGGCTCTATGAAGACTACGATTCATTCTCAATGGACATAAAGACGAGATACGGAGTCTAGTCATATCTCAGAATAGCCTCATCCTTGTTGCTCAAAGTTATTTGCGCGTCATTGTAAAGCGGTACCCCTGCGCCGGCAGGGGGGGCAGAAGTATCGCCTGCCGATCTTGCTGGAGTCGGCGATGAGGTGGCGCGTATCGGCCTTGCTAAAGGCGAGCTGCTGGATGCGGCCCTCGTCCATATTGGACGTAGATACGTCACCGTCCAAGATGCCGTTGGCACCGATAAACGCCGCGTCAATGCCCAGCGCACGCAGGGTATCCTCGGCCGTGGGTCCCACAAAGGCGGCGGTGCGGCGACGGTACATGCCGCCTACCAGGCACAGGTCGCAGTCTTCGCGCGTCTCGAGCAGGTTAAACACCGAGAGCGAATTGGTCACATAGATGGAAGTCGGCTTATAGGACAAAATGTGTGTCCACGTTGGGGGCATCGGCGCAGGTCGATGCCCCTTTTTCAGCCGTTTAAATTCCGTGCCCGCTTTTAACCGCTCGGACAGAATGTGTGTCCGGTTGCCTATCGTTCCCGCAGGTAGATAACCTTTTCCGGAACCGTTAAATACCCTTTCGGAAGAGGTGCCCATGAAGGCCGTTTATTGCCCCTACTGCGGCGGTCGGACCAAGCGCAACGGCAGGACCTCATCGGGGTCCCAGCGGTGGAGGTGCACGGCCTGCGGCGCGTCGACGACTGTGAGGTACGACGACACGGCGGCAAGGCTGGACGGGTTCCTCGGGTGGCTCCTCTCGAAGGACTCCCAGGCGGCGATGCCGGGCGGCGGGCGGTCCTTCAGGCGCAGGACGGCCGAGTTCTGGGAGGTCTGGCCGATGCCCGTCCCCGACGGCGAGCTGCACCGCGTGCTCTACGTCGACGGGATCTGGGTCGCGCGCGACCTCGTCGTGCTCATATGCTGCAGCGGCGAGCGGGTGGTCTCCTGGTACATGGCCAGGTCGGAGAACTCGAGGGCGTGGTCGGCCCTCATGGCGCCGATCCCGGCGCC
>CATZRJ010000127.1 GCA_958423535.1 uncultured Collinsella sp. | reverse complement strand
GAGTTCTTGTCGGGCATGTATCACACCGATCTGATGGGGCATCTCTATGCTGATGAATAGAAAAGCGAAGACGGTCAATGTCCTTGAGGGGCCAATAACCGAGTCGTGCGCCGAGTTTCCCGCGCGCCACGTGTTTATCAAGTGCCCGGAGTGCCGCCGTGTGATCGATGAAGCACGTCTGCACGACAACCTCGAGGTCTGCCCTCGTTGCGGCAAACACTTTCGCGTGAGCGGTCGCGCGCGTATGCGCATGACGGTCGACGAGGGCACGTTTGAGGAATGGGATGCCAATCTGGCGTCGGAGGACTTCCTCTCGTTTCCCGGTTATGCCGACAAGCTCAAGAGCGCGGTCGAGCATTCGGGCGAGCGCGATGCCGTTGTGTGCGGCAAGGGCAAAATCTGCGGTTGCGATACGGCGCTCTTCTTTATGGACGCCAACTTTATGATGGGCTCGATGGGTTCCGTGGTGGGCGAGAAGATCTGTCGCACATTTGAGCATGCGACCGAGCTGGGATTGCCAGTTGTCGGCTTTACCGTTTCGGGCGGTGCGCGCATGCAAGAGGGCGTGACATCGCTTATGCAGATGGCCAAGATCTCTGCTGCCGTGAGAAAGCATAGCGAGGCGGGCGGCCTGTATATCACGGTGCTCACCGATCCCACGACTGGCGGCGTAACCGCGAGCTTTGCTATGGAGGGCGACATTATCCTGGCCGAGCCCGATGCCCTGACGGCATTTGCCGGCCCGCGCGTGATCGAGCAGAACATGCACAAGCGCCTGCCCAAGGGATTCCAGCGCTCCGAGTTTTTGCTGGAGCACGGCTTTTGCGATGCCGTTGTTCCGCGTGGCGAGATTGCGCTCACAGTGGGAGAGCTGCTGGCGCTGCACGAAGGACACGCGCCCGGTCTGGGGGCACCGCACGAGATCGTGCATACGGGTCGCCGCGGCAAAAAGCTGGGACACTTGTTTAAGCGCTCGATGGCACCAAAAACCGCGCTCGAGATTGTCAAGCAGACCCGCTCGGCAGATCGCGCCACGGCGGGTGAGATGATCTCACTGGGCCTGGATGGATTTGTGGAGCTGCACGGCGACCGTTACTTTGGAGACGACGCCGCTGTGGTGGCCGGTATTGGCTGGAAAAACGGACGCCCCGTAACGGTCATCGCCATCGAGCGCGGCACCACGACCAAAGAGCGTATGCGCCGCAACTTTGGCATGGCGCATCCCGAAGGCTACCGCAAAGCGCGTCGCCTGATGCGCCAGGCCGAAAAGTTTGGTCGACCGGTTCTGTGCCTGGTCGATACTTCGGGCGCGTTTTGCGGCATCGGTGCCGAGGAGCGCGGCCAGGGCGAGGCGATTGCCCAGAATCTCATGGAGATGAGCGGCCTTAAGACGCCGATTGTTTCGGTGGTGACAGGCGAAGGCGGCTCTGGTGGCGCGCTGGCGCTGTCCGTGGCCGATCGCATCCTGATGCTCTCGAGCTCTGCCTATTCGGTCGTGAGCCCCGAGGCCTGTGCGTCGATCCTGTGGAAGGATACCGAGCGTGCGAATGAGGCCGCCGAGGCGCTGAAGCTCACGGCCTCCGATCTGCTGGCGCTCGGCATCATCGACGGCATTGTTGACGATAGGGGCCTGTCACATGATGAGATCGCCGGTGCCGTCATGTCCTCGGCATTTGCGGCCTTCGATACGCTTGGGCGGCTCGACGACGCGACCCTCACAAACCTCCGCTACGAAAAGTACCGCGCAATCGGTCGATACCGCACGATGTGACAAAGGGATAGCCCGCATGTCACATTGGGAAAGGCGTTCCATGCCTCAAGTTTCTAACACCTCGTTTACAACGACGGTTTCATCAAATGCCATGGCCGTGGTGGACTATCTGTCCAAAAGCATGATGTCAGCGCTGCCCTTTATTGTCTGCGCGGCGTTGTTTCGCACCGTCGCCGTCATTATGGGCGAAGGCATGCTGGGCCTGTGGTCTGCCGATTCCGAAATCTATCGCCTGTTCTACAGTTGGCTCTATAACGCCGGCTACTACTTTTTGCCCATTTATCTTGGTTGGGCGGCCGCCCGCCAGCTCGGTTGCTCGGAGCAGCTGGGCATGATGCTGGGCGGCGTATTGATTGCGCCCGATCTGCTTAAGCTCGTCGATGTCGCATCGACGACGGGGGCATCGACGACTTCCGTGTATGGTCTGGTTCCTGCACCGGTCAACGATTACACGACGACTGTTATTCCGGTTCTCCTCTCGGTGCCCGTGCTATGGCGAGTGGAGTGCTTCTTTCAGCGCGTTATCCCCAAGGCTGTGGCGTTTTCATTCGTTCCGTTTGCGACCATGCTTGTCATGGTTCCGGTTTCGCTGTGCATTACGGCGCCGGCGGGCAGCTATCTGGGCATGCTGTTGGGGCAGCTTATGTTTATGCTTGGCAATTCCGGTGGCATCGTGTCGCTGCTTACGCTCATGGGGCTTGCCGCGGGCTGGGAGTTCCTAAAGATCGCGGGCGTCAGCAACGTCGTCCTATCGCTCGCCTACGCGCAGTTTATGAGTGTGGGAACGGATTCGTGCATCCTGATCGCCGCGACGATGGCAACGTTCGCCGTTTGGGGCATGCCCTTTGGCGCATCGCTCCGCGTTGCGGATAAGGACGAGAAGGCGCTCATGCTGGGCTATTCAATCTCGGGTGTTCTTGGCGGCGTAAGCGAGCCGGCGCTGTACGGTTGCGGCTTTAAATATGGCAGGTGCCTGAC
>CATZRJ010000126.1 GCA_958423535.1 uncultured Collinsella sp. | reverse complement strand
TTGCAGTGGTCGATTTCGTGCTGGATGATCTCGGCGGTGTAGCCCGAGAAGTTTTTGATGCGGTGAACGAAGTTCTCGTCCAAATACTCAACCTTAATGCGGCGATAGCGGGTACAGGGACGCTCGCCGGTCAGCGAGAGGCATCCTTCGCTCGTCTGATAGGCATTGACCTGCTCAAGAATTTGAGGGTTGTACATCAGGAGTGTCCTGTTGCCGTCCTTTACGCAGATGATGCGTTTGCGCACGCCGATCATGTTGGCGGCGAGGCCCACGCACTCGCGCTCATGCTCGTGGAGTGTATCCAGGAGATCCTGCCCGGTTGCGGCATCGTCGGGTCCCGCGTCTTCGGAAGGCAGACGCAAAAAGAACTCGGATTTCATGATGGGCTTAATCATGGCGGGCTCCTCATGTCTTATGCTTTCGTGGACTTTTAATAATAGCGCGGAAGGAAAGCTGCGCGTCCGCGTTACAATCTTTTGACGTTGGACCATGTTGCCAGATTCGTCGTGTACGGCGTCTGGCGTAAGTCTAGGGCTCATTTTTCGCCCTGGACTGTTCCTCTGGGGCGATGCGACTGTCGTTCCAAGAGGAAGGAAATGCATGGGGAGCAAATCTCAGCAACAAGTTCAAGCAACGCCATCGGCCACTGCGGCGCTTCTCGTCGTTATGTATATTGCGGCCTTTGTTGCCGCGTTTAACGAAAACATCATTAACGTGGCGTTGCACGACATTATGGCAGCCTTTTCGGTGAGTGCCACCACGGCGCAGTGGCTCGTTTCGGGCTACATGATCGTGACGTCGATCTTTACGGCCATCATGGCCTTCCTGTCCGGCCGTTTCTCGACGCGCAAGCTGTTGTTTTTCGCATGCGGATGTATGGTCGCCGGCGAAGTCCTGTGTCTGATCGCTCCGTCGTTTAGCGTTTTGCTACCAAGTCGTATTTTGCAGGCTGCGGGATCGGGCATCTTGTTCCCGCTCATGATGAACGTGGTGCTGTCTTGCGCCCCGCGCGAGAAGCTCGGTCTGTATCTGAGCCTGGGCGGTGCCTGCATTACGCTAGGGCCGGCGTTTGGACCTGTGATCAGCGGTCTTATGTGCACGTTGTTCGGCTGGAGGGCGGTGTTCGTAGTGCCGCTGGTGGGCGGCATTGTGGTCGCTGCGGCGGGCGTTAAGCTTGTTCAGAATGTCGGAGAGCGCTCGAGCACCACGCTTGATATTCTGTCGGTTGTTTTGCTCGCCGCCGGCATTACGGCATTCGTGTATTCCGTAGGCGAGTTCTCGACCAATCCGATTGCCGGCATCGTGGCGCTTTTCGCCGCCATTGTGCTGCTCGGCCTGTTTGCGCCCCGTCAGCTCAAGCTCGAGCATCCGGTGCTTAACGTGCGTCCCATGGCGAGCGTTCGTTTTTGGCCCGCGTGCCTGCTTGTGGTGGTGTCGATGATGACGACGTTCTCGATGAGCGTTTTGTTGCCGCTCTATTTTGAGGGCGCATACGGCATGACCGCACTTATTGCGGGCTTGCTCATTTTGCCGGCGATTGCCTGCAACGCCGTGACCTCGATTGTGGGCGGACGCGTGATGGACGCCCGTGGCGCATGGCCGCTGCTGCCGGTCGGTTTTGCCCTGATTGCCGTGGGGCAGACTGCCATCTCGATGACGGCGGCAAGCATGAACATCGGCGTCGTCGTGGCGCTGACCGTTGTGGTGTATGCCGGAGTCGGTTTGGTGCTGAGCCCCTCGCAAACGGCCGGCTTGGAGACGCTACCCGCCGCTGAACATCCTCACGGAACGGCATTGCTTAACACGTGGAATATGATTGCCGCATCGTTTGGCCCGTCGCTGTTTATCGGTCTGCTCTCGAGTTCTGCTGCGACCGCCGGCGCCGCTGGCGCTGCGACAGACGTTGCCCAGGCGATTGGATTTGCAGCTGCCGTGCGTGTAGCGGCTGTAATTGCCGTGGTCGGGTTCGTGGCGTCGCTGGTGTACGCTCGTCGCGAGTCACACATGTCGCATTAATGTGTGCACATAGATTCTGCAGCTAGATTGGATGGCGACACCATAAACTAATGGACGTTTTGCCGAGAGGCATGAATGTTTAAAGCGCAAAGAGTGCGCGACGGGCCCCGCGAATGGGGCGATGATGCCCGAGAGGGCCAAGAAGGAGTCTCATGTCCGAGAACGAAGAGATCATGAACGAGACCGAGAACGAGACCATGGCTGCCGAGGTCGAGGCAGTCGAGACCGTGGAGACCGAAGCTGCCGAGGTTGAGGCTGCTGACGAGGTTTCCGCCGAGGAGGAGGCCGAGGTTGTCGAGGCCGCCGTTGATTACGATGACGAAGAGCTGATGGACAAGATGCAGAAGGCCGCCCGCCTGCTGCGTAGCCGTCGCTTTGCTATTTCCAAGGAGGAGGAGGCCAAGGCCGAGCGCATGGCGAACATCGAGCGCGCCATCAAGCTTCTTGACCTCAAGCCCAAGATGGAGCAGAAGGAAATGTCCGACTTGCTGGGCATGCGCCTTCGTGAGCTCGATGGCCTGATGGCTGAGGCCGAGGCTGCCGATCTGGTCGGCCGCATCGACGACGCCGAGGGCGATATGCGCAAGATTGTTGTCTTCGCCGCCGAGGATGCCGCTGAGGGCCTGGTCGAGCTTGCCAACAAGAAGGAGAAGCTCCTGCCCGAGCTTTCTTACGAGGAGGCCACCGAGCTGATGGCCGCTCTCGATAAGGTTATCGCTCCGCTCGTCGCCATGGGCCTGGACGAGGATCGCGGTCCTCGCGGCGGCCGTGACGACCGTGGTGGCCGTGG
>CATZRJ010000125.1 GCA_958423535.1 uncultured Collinsella sp. | reverse complement strand
GCCTGGTTCATGGCGAAGCCGGTGATGCCGCCCATGCCCATGCCAACAGCCCAAACGATCAGGCCAACGCAGATGGCGAGCATCAGGACGTTCTCGCCAGCGCGGCTAGCAGCAGCAAGGATGGCGCTGATGAACACAAAGGTGCAGATAGCCTCGCAGAAGAAGTTACGGGCATAGTTCGTACCCTCGGTGGTGGGGTTGGTCGAGAAAATGTTGCGCTGGGCAATGGGGTCGACGACGCCCTCGGAAGCCTTGAACTCATCGGCATACATAAGCCAAGCGATTACAGCGCCCACAAAGCCGCCGAGCATATCGGCAATCATGAAGGGGATGCAGCTGCTCCACGGCACCAGGCCGACGATGCACTGGGCAAGCACCATGGCGGGGTTCATGCACACGGCGCCGCCAAAGACAAACAGGCAGACCGAGATGCCAAAGGACCAGGTGGTGATGGCAAACATGTGGCCGGAGCCCTGATACTTGGTGCCCTTGAGCACGGTATCGCAGTGCACGCCCACGCCAAAGATGATCATGAGGGCCGTTGCGCCGAATTCGCAGAGGAGTTTGGTAAGCATAAAACCTTATCTTTCTTGTCGGTTATAAACGATTCGTTTAGGCCGCGTACTAGTGCTGCGCGACGACAACGCCCAGGCCATCGGGAATGACGGCAACCTTGGCATCGGCACCCTTCATCTCAAAGGCGAGCTTGAGCGCCTCCTCGAGGGTGTTGACCGGCGTCATGTGCATATCCTTGATCATCTGGTGATCGCACAGGTCGGTGACCATGATCACGGGGTGATGCGCCAGGATGCGGGCAAAGATCTGACTCGTCCACTGGTCGGGCAGGGTCTCGTCCTTAGGACGGTCGATGCAGGCGCGCTCAAACTCTGCCGGATCGTTGTCGGCGATGTTGTGATAGAAGCCCTCGCCACCGTGACCGTCGGCGCAACCGGCGACATCGATGATCACGCCGCCCTCGGGAAGCGTGGCCTCGGCAGCGCACATGCCCTTCACGGCCTGGTAGATGTTCTGGTCGAGCGGGTAGCCGCCGTTGGTGGTGATGGCAATCTCGCACTCGACGGGCTCAACGCCGGCAAGGCTCTTCACGAACTCGCAGCCGGCCTCGTGCGCCTTGTGGATGTCGCCGGCAAAGGAGCCGATGACCTCGTGCTTGCCGTTGAGCACCACGTTAAGCACAAAGGCAAGGTGAGCCATCTCGGCAGCGGCAAACATATCCTCGTTCACGTGGTTGTGGCACAGGTTGCCGGCACGCGAATGGGAATCGTTCACAAACTGACCGTTGTGGTTGTACATGATGGTCTTGTAGCTGGCAATGCCGGGCAGCACGGACTTGCGGCTGCCAGAGAAACCGGCAAAGAAGTGCGGCTCAATAAAGCCCTCGGCAAGCAGCAGATCGCAATCGGCGGCAATCTTGTTGATGATGCACTCGCCGCCAGAAGGCAGGGTGCCGATCTTTTTCATCATGCTGTCGTCAGTCGCGACGTGCATAACGATTTCCTCGTTGGCAACGATCTCCTCGCCGTACTTGTTGACGAGCTCCTCGTGCGTCGACGGACGATGCATACCCGTAGCAACCAGAATGCGAACGCGTGCCTCAGGCGCAGCGGAGTGGATGTGATGCAGCAGAATAGGCATCGTCACACGCGAGGGAACGGGGCGCGTATGGTCGGAGCTAATGATGACGATATCCTTCTTGCCAGCACAAAGCTCCTCGAGCGAAGGTGAGCCATAAGGGTTGGCAAGCGACTCCTCTACCAGCTCTTCCTGCGATTTTGTAGTCTTAAACTCGTTTTGATGACCTTCCATCACACCCGCGAAGTTCTTATCCTCGAGCTCTAGATGCAACGTCTTATGGTCAAACGGTAGTTCACATTCAAACAATGACGAGCGCCCTCTTCCTTTCAACTGACACACTAGATAAACCGTTGGAAGGATACGCCGCTCACCGAAAAACACCACCGTCCACCGAGTCATTAACACAACGTTCATATTTGACCCACAACAAAACGGCCGCGATCCCAAACGGAACCGCAGCCGCCTGTAAAAGACACTATGGGCAGGATGGTCAACGCAATGCCGAGACGAACGTTCACCCCGATGGCATGCGCGCGTAAGTCATCTTGTATAAATACGTCAACTAATTGCATAAAATGGCGCATGGATTTCTAGCCGTAACAGGGTAGTACCCTCCGGAGCGTGCATTTTTGCGAGTATTCAGCATCGCGGGATAAGATTTTGGTGTCAAAAGTCTTTCAAAAGGTAGATAGTCCTCATGACTCGTCCCATCTGGATAGCATGCGGCGAGAAACCAGCCATATACGGGCATCGCCAAGGCCCAATTGTCGTGCAAAAGCATCAACAAAGGTAGCGAAAGCCGGCTATGGCCTTATGCATCAATCTTTGGCTGCTGAAAACTCCGTTTTTTGCACGTCGCCCCAAGCACCACCCTCACCCAGCGGCTGATTCGCCAAAGGTCGGACATCGCAGGGCCCGCCATAGGTTTACTTTTAGGCACACTCCACAGGACGCAAGAAGCCCTCGCCGCACTCCACATTAGGCGCGAAGCGCACTTTATTTTCATCAGCTTTAATCCCTGAAAACCGAGGACGAAGGAACCCGATGGGTTTCCTCCTGAATGCATTCCGCAGCACGAAGCCCTTTCCAAACGCGCGAAGCGCGCCTTTATTTCCCCAGCAAGTAATCCACCGAAGACCGGACATCGTAGGGGCCGCCGTTTGTTTTCTTTCCGGCGCATTCCGCAGGACGCAAGAAGCCCTCGCCGCACGAAGTGCGCAGCGAGG
>CATZRJ010000124.1 GCA_958423535.1 uncultured Collinsella sp. | reverse complement strand
CCTCAATCGTAGCCCGAGACGGTCCCGGGCTGACAATTTCGACTGTAATGGACGTACTTAAATGAGCGCAGTTGAAAACACTCCTTGCCGAGCTAGAGGTCGCGCGTGCCCCTTCTGGGTCATGCGGCTCAAAATCTCGGCGTGATGTGGACGACTGGGGTCGAATTAGCAGCATTTCGAGCTTGGTTTTGATATTGAGATTGATTCTTTATTTAAATAGATTCCAGACCAATTAAGCGGCCGGGGGTTAACCGTGAGGGGCATGGGAGACACAACCGCATATCTGCGTCGGGGCATTCGGGAGATTATATGCCTGGCGCTGTTCTTCTTCACGTTTTTGGCGTGCGAGTATCTTTTTGATGTGCGCATAGCCGAGTTCGTGCCATCGAGTGAGGTCGTCATCTACGAGAGCATCGTTGTCGGCGCGAGCGTGATTGGCTTTTTCGTGCGCCCATTTCTGTACTATCGCCGTCCCCAGACGATCGATGCGACGAGCGATATTACAGGCGTGCTTTTGGTATCGGCGTTGCTGCTGATGATTATGGCAGTGCGGTTTGAGGTGGTAATTGCCGGCGGCCTGGTGGCGTGCTGCGCCCTGGGCTACTGCGGATCGACTGCCCACGCAAACTTTGCGCGACGCTTTGCGCGGACGCCCTGCTTGGCGCGCGCCGCAGCACTTTCCTATGCCATGGGCGTTCTGGTACAGGTGTTCAACCACATGGCGATGCCTGTTGGTATTCCTCAGCAGGCTGTTCTGGTCATCTGTGCGATCGCGCAGGTAGCGTTGCTCCACGGTGCCCGACGCGCCAAGCTGCGCGACGAGTCCGATCCCAACTTCGAACCCAGCGCTGCCGGGCTTTCGGTAGATGCTCTGGAATATGGCGCCAAATGGCATGACGATCCCGAGGCAAAGGCGGCATTTCGCCGCACCGTAGTTCGCCTGACCGTGGCGACAGCGTATCTTTCCGGCGTATTCGCCGCTCTCAACGCGGGCCTCACAACCCTGTATGCTACCGGAGCCGTTGATTTGGGTGACTGGCCGCGCCTGCTGCTTGTCGTGAGCTCGTTGGCCGCCGGCGCACTATTTGACCTGCACGACCGCTCGTATATGAATATCGGCATGACATGTGTCGCCATGCTGTCCACGCTTTCGTTCTTTGTGCTCATCATCGATGGCAATGGCGGCAACGAGCTTGCTGCCACGATCATCTTTTATCTGGGCTCGGGCTTCTTTGTGGTGTTCTTTACCACAAAATTCGCCGCCATCTCACTCTATGCGCGCTGGTCATATTTTTGGCCGTGCATGGGTCGCGTCGTCAACAACGTGTGCTCGATGCTCGTGACGGCGCCGGCGGTGGCGATCATCTCGAGTCAAAACGTGCTGGTGGCAGTCGGCGCGGCGCTCGTGATGTTTGTGGGTATTGCGATTACGCTGCTGGGGCAGTTGGGGCAACGGGCCGATGATGTCGTGATGCAGGACGGCCTGCCGCTTGCCACTGATGATCTTGGTGGGGATCTTGCGCCCACATGCTCCGACTCCGAGCCCGTGGAGGCAGCGGAGCTCACGTCCGATGAACGCCTCGATGCCTTCGTCGCCACCTTTGAGCTTACAGAGCGCGAGCGCGATATTCTTGAGGCCTTGGTCGTTTCGGACCAGAGCGTTCAGGACATCGCCGCAACGCTTTTCCTTTCGCGCTCCACGCTCTACCGTCACATTTCCTCGATCAACAAAAAGACCGGCACCGCCTCGCGCGTGGCCCTTATCAACTTCTTCTGGTCCTGGACACCAAATGACTAACGTGTGAGACGCCGACCAGTCCCTTACTCTAACGGGGGTGTGGCCTCAAAGCGCGCCCGCATCGACGCTTCGCCTGCGCTAAACTGGAAGGCACGTACGCGATTACGAGAGGAGCCCGCATGGAGGCTTACAAGCAAGAGTTCATCAAGTTCATGGTCGAGTCCGACGTTCTTAAGTTCGGCAGCTTTACGCTCAAGAGCGGCCGTCAGTCCCCGTTCTTTATGAACGCCGGCGCTTACGTGACGGGCTATCAGCTCAAGAAGCTGGGCGAGTATTACGCCCAGGCCATCCACGATAACTTTGGCGACGACTTTGATGTGCTGTTTGGACCGGCCTACAAGGGTATTCCGCTGGCCGTCGTGACCGCAATTGCCTACCACGAGCTGTACGGCAAGGAGGTCAAGTACTGCTGCGACCGCAAGGAGGCCAAGGACCACGGTGCCGACAAGGGCAACCTGCTGGGTTATGAGCCCCAGGACGGCGACCGCGTGGTCATGGTCGAGGACGTCACCACCAGCGGTAAGTCCATCGACGAGACCTATCCCAAGGTCAAGGCTGCTGCCGATGTCGAGATCAAGGGCCTCATCGTGTCTCTCAACCGCATGGAGGTCGGCAAGGGCGGCGTGACCACCGCGCAGAAGGAGATCGAGGCCAAGTACGGCTTCCCCGTCGCGAGCATCGTTTCCATGGCCGAGGTCGTCGAGACTCTCTACAACCACGAGATCGACGGCAAGGTCGTCATCGACGACGAGCTCAAGGCCGCCATCGACGCTTACTACGAGCAGTACGGAGCACAGGAGTAGGTGGTTACGCGGGTTTACCAACCCGCGTAACGGCCCGACGCTGCGCGCCGCCCAGGGCGACAATTTGTCATTCAAAAGGCGAGGCATGACCAGAAGGTCTATGCCTTGCCTTTTTCATGCCAACTTGTTCGCTCTGGACGTCGCTCACTGTCCGTCCTCTTCTTGCGGCGTTGCCTTGCTCCGGATGGGTAGTCATTGGGTGTTCCTATAGTTTTGTCAACCGTCGGGG
>CATZRJ010000123.1 GCA_958423535.1 uncultured Collinsella sp. | reverse complement strand
ACCCCACCGGACAGACGATGACCAGGTGATCCTCTACAGGATCGTCAAGGTTTCCGTGGGGTACCCGTTGGGTACTTAGAGCATCACGCAAGCGACGGTCAGGATGATGGCGCAGACGACGGAGAGAGCGACGATGAGCTTAAGGGCAAACTTGAGCCAGGTCGTCCACTCGATCTTGGCCAGGGCGAGACCGCCCATGATGGCGCCGGAGGTCGGGGTGAACAGGTTCACAACGCCGATGGCAGAGGAGAAGATCATGACCATGACCTCGGGCGAGAAGCCGAGCTTAACAGCCAGCGGTCCCATGATAGGCATGGAGACGGTAGCCATACCGGAGGTCGAGGGGATCAGGAAGGACAGGCCGAAGTAGACCAGGAAGCTCATGGGAGCGAAGATCACGCCGGACAGGCCAGCCAGGGCCTTAGCGGCAGCGTCGAGGACGTAGACGTCGAGGCCGGTGTTAGCCATGAGGACGGAGATACCGCGGGCGAGAGCGATGACGAGAACAACGGACATCATGTCGGCAGCGCCGGTGATGAAGGTGTTGACGATCTGCTTCTCGGACAGGCCACCGATGATACCGATCAGGATAGCCATGAGGAAGAACCAGGTGGAAGCCTCGTCGAAGTACCACTGGCCAATGGGCAGGCCGGTGATCAGGGCAGACCAGCCCTGGACGACGGCGTTACCGTCGGCATCGTAGACAGCGCCAGCGTCAAAGAAGTTGGCGACGCCCTCGTTGAGGTCGGCCAGCGGAATGAAGCCGACGATCATGACGACGAAGGTGAAGGCAAAGGCGATCAGAACACCCTTCTGACGACCGGTGAGCTTGACCTCATTGTGAACCTCGGAAGCAGCCTTGCCGTGAGCCTCTTCGGCGTCCTTGAGCTCCTGCATCGACAGGATGGTGGAACCCTTGTCAGCCTTGACCTTCTTGGCATAGCTCATGACGAAGAAGATGGACATGGCAGTGGTAACAATCCACAGGACGGCACCGAGGCCGATGATGATGGACTGGTTGACCTCAATGCCAACGCCGGTCAGAGCGTCGACGGCAGCGCCGACGGCGAACGGGTTAACCGTGGAGCCCAGGCAGCCGCAGCCAGCGCCGAGCAGGACGGTGGCGGCACCGACCATCGGGTCGAAGCCAGCGGCCATCATGGTAGCGGCAAGCAAGGCGTAGAAGGGAACGGTCTCCTCGCACATACCATAGGTGGTACCACCGAGGGAGAAGATGAGCATCAGCACGGGAATGAGCATGATCTCATTACCCTTAAGCTTCTGCACCAAAACGGCAATGCCGTTGTCCAGAGCGCCGGTCTCGGTCATCATGCCGAGGAAGCCGCCCAGGATCATAACGAAGAGGCAGACGGGCAGAGCGTCAGCGAAGCCCTTAATCGGGGCGGTGCAGAAATCGCTCAGACGGGCGGCAGTAACCGCGCCGCCGGACGTGCCGGAGACGATAACGGTAATCACTGCGACAATTGCCAGCAGAGCAAGAAGAATGGTGAACGATGAAGGCATACCGCGCTTTTTCTTAGCGGTCTCAGTCATAGTTCTCATCCCCCCTTCATAAATCATTTACTGATCTCGCCCGAAGCGGCTCTTCCGTGCCGTGCCTGCCGCCTGGTGCGAGATATTTACCAGACAAAGCCGCTCGGGGTGTGCAGCAATACACCCCGAGCGAGATGCTAGATGCTCTTACTTGAGCGTGGCGTACATGACAGCCTTGATGGTGTGCATGCGGTTCTCGGCCTCGTCGAAGACCTTGGAAGCGGGGCTCTCGAAGACCTCGTCGGTGACCTCCTGCTCGGTGATGCCGAACTGCTCGCACTTCTCGGCGCCAATCGTGGTGTTGGTGTCGTGGAAGCTGGGCAGGCAGTGCAGGAAGATGGCACCCGGGTTGGCCATAGCCATGACCTCGGAGGTGACACGATACGGGGTGAGCTGAGCGATGCGCTCGGCCCAGACCTCGTCGGGCTCGCCCATGGAGACCCACACGTCGGTGTAGATAACGTCGGCACCGGTGACGCCGTCCTTGACATCGGTGGTCAGCTTGATGGTGCAGCCGTTGGCCTCGGCGATGGGCTTGCAGGCCTCGATAACGTCGTCGGCGGGCATGCACTCCTCGGGGCCGCAGGCCACGAAGTTCATGCCGAGCTTGGAGCAGACGACCATGAGGGAGCGAGCGACGTTGTTCTTGCAGTCGCCCATGAAGACGAGGGTCTTGCCCTTGATGTCGTAGTTGAAGTTCTCCTGGACGGTCAGGATGTCGGCGAGCATCTGGGTGGGGTGCCACTCAGTGGTCAGGCCGTTCCACACGGGCACGCCGGACTTAGCAGCGAGCTCCTCGACGTCGTCCTGGGCAAAGCCACGGAACTCGATGCCGTCATACATGCGGCCGAGAACGCGGGCGGTGTCCTCGATGGACTCCTTCTTGCCCATCTGCGACGAACCCGGATCGAGGTAGGTGACGCCCATGCCCAGATCCATGCCACCGACCTCGAAGGCGCAGCGGGTGCGAGTGGAGGTCTTCTGGAAGAGCAGAACGATGTTCTTGCCCTCGAGATAACGGTGCGGAACGCCAGCGCGCTTCATATCCTTGAAGTTCTTAGAGAGCTTGAGCAGGTACTCGATCTCCTCGGTGGTAAGGTCGAGAAGCTTGAGGAAGCTACGGCCGGAGAGGTTAACACCCATGGTTCGTTTCCTTTCGAAGAAATGAATTACGTAAGTAGTAAGTAATTAGTGTTGCCCGTTTGACGGGCGAAACCGGTGCGGTTGTAGGGGGACCGCACCGGAAACGGAAAGACTTAGAGGTCCTCGCGCCAGAAGGGCATGCTCATGCAGCGCGGGCCGCCGCGGCC
>CATZRJ010000122.1 GCA_958423535.1 uncultured Collinsella sp. | reverse complement strand
GACCCTGCCCGTGGTGACCGCGTGCGCAACCTCGGCCCATGCGGTGGGCGAGGCGTTCCGCGCCATCAAGCACGGCTATGCCGACGCGATCCTCGCGGGCGGCGCCGAGGCTGCAATTATCCCCGATGCCGTTGCGGGCTTTACGTCCTGCCGCGCATTGACCACCAACCCCGATCCCGCGACGGCCTGCCGTCCGTTCGATGCAGACCGCGACGGCTTTGTGATGGGCGAGGGCGCCTGCGTGCTCGTGCTCGAGAGCATGGAACATGCGCAGACGCGCGGTGCGCACATTTATGCCGAGGTCGTGGGCTACGGCAACACCGATGATGCCTACCACATCACGAGTCCCGACCCGGACGCGGCGGGTATCGCCCGTGCGATATCGCTGGCGGTGACCGAGGGCGACGTCAAGCCTTCCGAGGGTCTCTACATCAATGCCCACGGCACCTCGACCAAGCTCAACGATTCGTCCGAGACGACGGGCATTAAGCGTGCACTCGGCGAGGACGCGGCGCGCGCCGCGCACGTCTCGTCGACAAAGTCGATGACCGGCCACATGATCGGTGCCACGGGCGCCATCGAGGTCATGGCCTGCGCCATGGCGCTCGAACAAGGCGTGGTGCCGCCGACCATTAACTACCACACGCCCGATCCCGCCTGCGATCTTGACTACACGCCCAATCGCGCGGTTCGCGCCGACCTTACCTGGGCGCTTTCGACCAACCTGGGCTTTGGCGGACACAACGCCGCCATCGCGCTGCGTAGATATACGAGGAGCTAGAGCATGGATTCCAAAAGACTTGCCGAGATAGCCGATGTTATGGAGGACCGCGGCCTCACGCGCGTACGCGTTGAGGAGCCCGATGGCACCGCGGTCGAACTCGAGCGCGCGAGCGCCGCACAGCCGGTTGCCGTGCCCATGCCTATGCCGGGTGCCGTGACTGCTCCGGCGGTGGCTCCTGTCGCCATGCCTGCCGCCGCACCGGAGCCCGCCGCGCAGGCGCCTGCCGCCGCACCGGAGCCCAAGGGCACCGAGGTGACCGCTCCCATGGTCGGCGTTTTCTATGCTGCCCCGGCGCCGGGCGACGAGCCGTTTGTGCACGTGGGCTCTAAGGTCAAGGCCGGCGAGACCCTCTGCATCATCGAGGCCATGAAGGTTCTCAACGAGGTGACGGCCGAGGCAGACGGCGAGGTGCTCGAGATCTGCGTGGCCGACGGCGACCTCGTGGAGTTTGGCAGCTGCCTCATGAGGATCGGATAGGTGATGTCCATGAACAAAGAAGAGCTCAAGAAGCTGTTGCCGCATCGCGAGCCGATGCTTTTGCTCGACGAGGCCGAGCTGGTGGGCGACGAGGCCCACGGCAAGATCACGATCACGGGCGACGAGTACTTTTTGCAGGGGCATTTTCCGGGAAACCCGGTGGTCCCCGGCGTGATTCAGTGCGAGATGCTCGCCCAAAACTGTTGCGTGCTACTGATGGGCGATGAGGAGGCGCGCGGCGCGACGCCGTTCTACACGAGTCTGGACAAGGTGCGCTTTAAGCGTCCGGTGCGCCCGGGCGATACGGTGGATCTGGTGTGCTCCATCACGCGTGCGCGCGGGCCGTTCCGCTTTGCGACGGGTATTGCGAGCGTCAACGGTGAGGTTTGCTGCCGTGCCGATATGTCTTTTGCACTCATGCACGAAAGATAAGGAAGGCTTCATGTTCGACAAAGTGCTCATCGCCAACCGCGGCGAAGTCGCGGTCCGTGTTATCCGCGCGTGCCGCGATATGGGCATCAAGACCGTCGCCGTCTACTCCACGGCCGATGCGGACGCGTTGCACGTGCAACTTGCCGACGAGGCGTATTGCATCGGCGGCCCGCGTCTTGCAGAGAGCTACCTCAACGACGATGCCGTGCTCACCTGTGCTGTAAAGTCGGGAGCTAAGGCAATTCATCCCGGCTATGGCTTTTTCTCCGAGAAGGCGAGCTTCGTGCGCGACTGCGACAAGTATGGCCTGGCGTTTGTCGGCCCCTCGGCCGAGGTGATCGACAACATGGGCGACAAGGACGCCGCACGTCGAACGGCTGCCGCGGCGGGCGTGCCCATCGTGCCGGGCTGCGATTTGCTCAAAAGCCCCGAGGAGGCAACGGCCGAGGCCGAGCGCATCGGCTGCCCCGTGCTTATTAAGGCGCGTGCAGGCGGTGGCGGTCGCGGCATTCGTAAGGTCGAGCGCGTGGAAGATGCGGCAAAGGCGTTCATCGAGGCGCGTGCCGAGGGAGAGGCCGTTTTTGGCGATGGCGAGTGCTACATGGAGAAGTTCGTCGCGCCGGCGCACCACGTTGAGGTGCAGATTATGGCCGATAAGCAGGGCCATGTGTTTTCGCTCGGCGAGCGCGAGTGCTCGGTGCAGCGCCGCAACCAAAAGCTGATCGAGGAGAGCCCCGCGCCGTGCCTCGACGGACACGACGACATTCGTGCCCGTATGCACAAGGCCGCGCGCGACCTGGCTCGTGCCGTCGGCTACGAAGGAGCCGGTACCATCGAGTTCCTGTATTCGGACGACGGCAATTTCTACTTTATGGAAATGAACACGCGCTTGCAGGTGGAGCATCCGGTTACGGAGTTTGTGACCGATACCGACTTGGTCAAGTGGCAGCTGCGCGTGGCGGCCGGCCAGCTTCTGCCCTTTGAGCGGGAGGACGTTCCGGTCCGCAACCACGCCATGGAGTGCCGCATCAATGCCGAAACGCCGGACTTTCTGCCGTCATGCGGAACGGTCACCGCGTTGCGTGTGCCGGGTGGTCCGCGTGTGCGCTGGGATTCCGCCATGTTTACCGGTGCGAACGTTCCGCCGTACTACGACTCCATGCTCGGCAAGCTCATCGTGTGTGCGCCCACGCGCGACGGCGCCATTCGCAAGATGCGCTCGGCCCTGGGCGAGCTCGTGATTGAGGGCGTGAGCGAAAACAGCGAG
>CATZRJ010000121.1 GCA_958423535.1 uncultured Collinsella sp. | reverse complement strand
ATCCGCACGAGCTCGTCATGCGGTAGCCCTTCCAGCTGCTCGGCAAGCGTTTGCTCGGGTGCCACCGTCTCCGGCGCGGCGCCCTCGCCGTTTTCGTCGGGTGTATAGAACGCACCGTGACCCAGCGAATCGCCTCTCGAGCGTCCCTTCGAGCCCACAGTCTTTTCGGCCTCGGCAATAAAGCTCGAAATGTCGTTAATGGCCTTGCGGACCGTCTTGGGCACAATGCCATGCTCTTCGTTATATGCCATCTGAATCTCGCGACGGCGCTGCGTCTCGTCGATTGCCTCTCTCATCGAATCGGTCACGACGTCTGCATACATGATGACCTCGCCGTCGGCATTACGGGCCGCACGGCCAATCGTCTGAATCAACGAACGGCGGTTACGCAAGAAGCCTTCCTTGTCAGCGTCGAGAATTGCCACCAGCGAGACCTCGGGAAGGTCAAGACCCTCGCGAAGCAGGTTAATGCCAACGAGAACATCGATCTTTCCCTCGCGCAGCGTTCGCAAGATCTCGACACGGTCCATCGTCGCTGTATCGGAGTGCATGTAATTGACCTTAATGCCGGCATCAAGCAGATGGTCGGTCAGGTCCTCGGCCATGCGCTTGGTGAGCGTGGTCACCAGCACGCGCTCCTTGCGCACCACGCGCTCGCGAATCTCGTCCTCAAGATCGTCAATCTGCCCACGAACCGGACGCACATCGATCTTGGGGTCGAGCAGACCGGTCGGACGAATAATCTGCTCAACGTCGTTCTGGCTAACCCGCAGCTCATAGTCGCCCGGCGTGGCCGAAACGTAGATGAACTGGGGAATCCTCGCCTCAAACTCATCGAAACGAAGCGGGCGGTTATCAAGTGCCGAAGGCAGACGAAAACCATGCTCCACCAGCGTCACCTTACGCGAGCGGTCGCCTTCATGCATGCCGCGGATCTGCGGCACCGTTACATGGCTCTCGTCGATGATGCAGAGCATGTCCTTGGGAAAGTAATCAATCAGGGTAAACGGCGGCTCGCCCGGTTTTCGGCCGTCCAGATGACGCGAGTAGTTCTCGATGCCGTTGCAAAAACCCATGGTCTCGAGCATCTCGAGATCATAATCGGTGCGTTGCTGCAGACGCTGTGCCTCGAGCAGCTTATCAGTCGCCTTGAGCTCGGCCACACGCTTCTCGCACTCTTCGCTGATTGATTTCAGAGCCGCTTTGACCTTAGGCTTCTCAGTCACGTAGTGCGAGGCCGGCCACACGGGAATGGCCTCGTACTCACGCAGCATCTCCCCGGTGACCTCGTCGATCTCGGCAATCAGCTCGACCTCGTCGCCAAAAAACTCAAACCGCAACGGGTGCTCGGCATAGGGCGGATATACGTCGACGACATCGCCGCGCACGCGGAAGGTGCCACGTGCTAGGTCATAGTCATTGCGATCGTACTGAATATCGATAAGCGCATGGATAAAGTCATCGCGCTCGAGCGGTACCTTCTTGTCGACGTTCGGAGCTAGGCCCGCATAGTCCTCGGGAGAACCGATGCCATAGATACACGAGACCGATGCGACGACGATCACATCGCGTCGAGATAGCAGCGATGCGGTCGCCTGATGTCGCAGCATCTCGACCTCTTCGTTTATCGAGGAATCCTTCTCGATATACGTATCACTCTGCGGCACATATGCCTCGGGCTGATAGTAATCGTAGTACGACACAAAATAGACCACGGCGTTGTTAGGGAAGAATTCCTTGAGCTCGCTCGCGAGCTGAGCGGCAAGCGTTTTATTGGGAGCCATGACCAGTGTCGGCTTCCCCAGGGCCTCAATAGTCTTAGCCATCGTGAAGGTCTTGCCCGAACCAGTCACGCCCAGCAAAACCTGATAGCGATCTCCGTCCCTCACGCCCTGCACAAGCGACTCAATGGCCTTAGGCTGGGAACCAGCGGGCTCGTATGGAGACACGACCTTAAACGGCACCTCAGAGCCCTCAACGCCAAAACGTTTGAGCTCTCCTCCAACACGCTCAACTTCAAATTCCGCCATGGATACTCCTAACTCATATATCTGCAGTATACGCAGGCGGCAGGCATAGTCCTATACGAACCGATCGGGATAAAGGGTCTTGTAGCGAACCCAGGCATTATTGACACGAATCAGATACGCCTGCGTCTCGGGAAAGGTGATTGCATTATGAAGCGACGTACTCTGCTGCGCCCATCCATCGACATTGCCCATGCCGGCGTTATAGGCGGCAATGGCACTGTCAGTCGACCCGTTGAAATAGGCGAGAAGATACGAGAGGTATGCGCAGCCAAACTCGATATTCGTAGCCGGATCGTTAAGATTGTCGGCCGAATACTCCCCTCCGTCGACAAGGCCCTTGGCGATCATATCCTGGGCAGTCTCGGGCATCAGCTGCATCAATCCCTGAGCACCCTGATTCGACTCGGCCTCGGGGTCCCAATTCGATTCCGACTTAATGACAGCGCACACCAGATACGGATCCAGATTATGCGAAATACTGGATTGCTTTATATACGCCTCGTAGTCAATCGGATACAGCGGCTTAAAGAAAGCGGCAGGGGCACACGAGTAGACGAGCGAAATAAGGCCGAAGACGAACACAACGGCAAGTGGCGCCACGCGATACCACGTAAAGAAACGTGCCTTAGGCATCGGCTTCCTCCTTATCCGCAGTATCTATAAACCCGTGGCATGCAAGCCATGAGTCAAGCTGCTCAAAGAGCGAATTATCGCCTGCGGCATTATCAATCACCGTTGTAGCGAGATTGCACAGCGCAGACTCATCGGGCTGACAAGCAGAACGGGCATCGAAATCAGATGGCACCATGCCACGTTGAATAGCGCGCTCGCGACGAACTGACAAAGGTGCGCTAATGACCAGAATTTCATCAGCCAAGCCAAATGCATCCTCAAAACCAGTCGGAGCAGAAACCTCAACCACCGCAAAGGGGTAACGGGG
>CATZRJ010000120.1 GCA_958423535.1 uncultured Collinsella sp. | reverse complement strand
AACGGGCCACATGACATCTGCACTGCCGTGCTGCGAGGAAATATATTACGGGACATAAAACGCGAGCGCAAGAAGAAATTCCAAATTGCCCGAATTTTGTCGGGAGGTTATGGAACACGCAGGTCAACTAAGTAGATCATTTGGGACGAACCGAAGGATGTTTATCCCAGGTGCAGATGGGCCAGAAGGGCTTCGCGCTCGTTAGGGACGTTATCCTCGATCACAGCGTCGAGGGCGGCATTGAGAAGCTGCCCCAACTCCGGCCCCGGTTTGACGCCGGCGCGAATCAAATCGCCGCCGTTGACGGCAAGCATCTTGAGCGTATAGGGCTCCCCTGCCTCAAGAAGTCCGTGGGCGAGTGAGCGCATTTCCTCGATCGTCTCGACGTAATAGAAGCACGACGGCGCCTTACCCAGCGTATCGGCACGCTTAAGGTCCATAAGCTCATCAATCAGACGCGGCGTGTCGACGCCCTCGCCCGAAAGCAAGCGAATCATATTGAGCAAACAGGAACGCTCGGGACGCAACGGCTTATCGTGATACTTGATAAGCAGACACACATCGCGAACCAAATCGTGCGAAAGCGCCAGACGATCCATAATGGCGCGCGCCTTCTTGGCGCCAAGCTCGGGATGACCGTAAAAGTGACCGCTGCCCGCATGGTCGACCGTAAAGCAATCGGGCTTGGAGACGTCATGCAAAAACGCTGCCCACATTAAACTCGACGAAGGCGCGACGCCGTCACACAGTGCCAGCTCCCCCGCCACCGTCAACACGCGAGCGATATGCTCGTAGACATTAAAGGCATGGTAGACGCTGCGCTGGTCAAACCCACGAGCCGGCGAAAGCTCGGGCACGGCGGCACAAATAAGCTCGGGGTAGCGCAGCATCGCGTCTCCCCCATGACCGGTCGAAAGAATGCCTTCGAGCTCAATGCCCACGCGCTCGCGTGCCACGGCATCGAGCAGCGGTGAGCATTCGGCAAGCGCCTGTTTGGTCTTAGGCTCGATCATAAAATCCAGGCGGCAGGCAAAACGCACGGCGCGTAACATGCGAAGCGCATCCTCATTAAAGCGACGCTTGGGATCTCCGACGGCACGGATCAGCTTACGCTCCAGGTCGCCCTGGCCGTCGTAACGGTCGACAAGACCGCGCTGGGGATGCCAAGCCATGGCGTTAACGGTAAAGTCACGTCGTGCCAGATCGTCCTCAAGCGACGCCGCACGCTCCACACTCTGGGGATGGCGACCATCAGTGTAAAAGCCGTCCAGGCGATACGTCGTGACCTCAATGCGCTCGCCATCGCAAATGGCAGTAATGCCGCCAAATTTAATGCCCGACTCAACTACCACAATGCCGGCGGCCTCGAGCGCCGCCTTGGACTCCTGCCACAGGCCGCTGCAGCACATATCGACATCGTGGCTGGGACGTCCCATCAGGGCGTCACGTACCCAACCGCCCACGAACCAGGCCTCAAGACCGGCTGCCTCAAGCGCATGTAGCACACGCAGGGAGGCGCCTGAGGGCTGCGTACCGTTGAGCGAAACATTGCACATAGCTTTAGCCTCCTGCGATTGCGGACATATTGATTGATGGTTCCCATGAAGTCTAGCAAGAAACAAAAGAGAGCGCACATGCGAACCCGCTTCGCGTGCGGTTAAGTCCCTAAACCTCGGCTGCAAACATGAAAAAGCACCCATCTCGGAAGTCCAAGACGGGTGCTCGACAAGGCAAAAAGCGTAATCAGATCGCCCCGCTAGCAAACCTGACGAATGGCAATGCCCTTCTTATATTCGTCCACCTTGGCAAAGTCGCCCAGGCCCGGGCACTCGACCACGTTGGCACCGGTGGCCATCGAGAGGCGCAGTGCGTCCTCGACGCGCTCGGGGGCGTCGTGCCACACGGACAGGAAGGCGGCCAGCGAGGAATCGCCGGCGCAGACGGTCGACAGCAGCTTGACGTCAAACGTGCGACTGGCAAACCAGATGTGCTCTCCGTTAGAGAAGTACGCACCGGCACCACCCAGGGTCAGCAGCACATTCTTAGCGCCCTTGGCGTGGAGCTCGGCCATAGCACCCTTGACGGACTCATCGTCGCCACCGCTCACCTTAATACCAAAGATGTCGAGCAGCTCGTCGTCGTTGGGTTTAATGAGCAACGGTTCCATGGCAATGAGGTCGGCCAGCTGATGGCTCGAGATATCGAGCACGAACTCGGCACCCTTTGCCTTAACGCGGCGCAGAACCTCTGCCAGGAAACCCTCGGAGGTGTTGGGGGGCAGCGAGCCGCTAATGACCAGGCAGGTCATGTCGTCGAGCGAATCGATAAGGTCAAACATCTCCTGCTCGTTGGCTGCATTGATGGCAGCGCCTGCATTGACCATGTTGTACTCGGTATCGGGACCGGCGTTGAGGAAGACATTGACGCGCGTGATGCCGTCAGTCCACACGGGCTTAACGGGCACGCCCAGGGCCTCGGCGCCCTTGACGATAAACTCGCCCGAGAAGCCGGCAAAAAAGCCCAGGATCGCGGTGTCGACGCCATAGTGATCGAGGGTGAACGAGACGTTGAGACCCTTGCCGTTGGGCGTGTAGACCGCGTTGCGAGTGCGGGTTACGGTATTGGCGGAAAGGCCGTCGCAGGCAATGTTGTAGTCAATAGCGGGATTTGCAGTGAGCGTGTAAATCATGTAAGTTCCTTTCACAAGGCAACGTGTTAATGAAAGTATATTCCACGCTTAGGGAAAAGGCTATAGCGACTCGGCGAACGGTGTAGAACGCGTGCAGGGCGGCAGAAAAGCGGCAAAGCGCGGCAAAAATATCAGGAGCGCTTGCCCTGACGCTCTTTTGCAATTAACAAAAATGGCGCCCCGGCCAAAACCGGGGCGCCATAGAACCACGAAGATGTCGTGTTTCGCTTACTTGCGATCGAGCTTGCGAACAGTAACGCGCTTGCTGTACTCATCGACGTGACCGAAGTCGCCAATGCCGACGGACTCG
>CATZRJ010000119.1 GCA_958423535.1 uncultured Collinsella sp. | reverse complement strand
CGCCTCCGTGCGATGGAATTCATGTTGGGTCGGTGATGATGCGCAGGCGCGGGCTGCTTGTGGTAACATACCGACCTGTTGGTACCTCGATCTTGGATGCTCGCTCCACCGGCGGCTTCCCAGTCCGAGGCGAATAGCGTCGCCCGAGGGCGACAAGAAACGAAAGGTGAAACAATGACTGTTTCCAAAGAGCGCAAGGCGGAGCTGACTGCCCAGTTCGGTAACACCCCGGTCGACACCGGCAACCCCAAGGTTCAGGTCGCCATCCTGTCCGAGCGCATCAAGGAGCTGACCGAGCACATGAAGTCCCACCAGAAGGACTTCCACACCCGTCGCGGCCTGCTCATGCTCGTCGGCCGTCGTCGTCGTCTTCTCTCCTACATTAAGAAGAACGACATCGTCGAGTACCGTGAGCTCATCAAGGCTCTGGGCATCCGCGACAACATCCAGTAAGGATTTGTACATGCTAAGAGCGTCCTGCGCAGCGGGGCGCTCTTTTTGTGTAAGGGCGCGAACAATCGCGCTCTGAAGCGTGGCGGGGGCAGGGGGCCCGCGTTACATGAGAAGCCCGCAGGCAAGGGGCCTGTGGGGTAAAGGAGAACAATGACACTCGTATCCAAGACCTTTGAGCTGTACGGCAAGACCTACACCTTTGAGTCGGGCGAGCTTGCCAAGCAGGCCACCGGCGCCTGCCTGGTCAAGCAGGGCGACACCACGATGCTCGACACCGTGGTCGTCTCCAAGGAGCGCAAGAACTACGACTTCTTCCCGCTGACCGTCGACTTCAACGAGAAGATGTACGCAGCCGGCCGCATCCCGGGTGGTTACCTCAAGCGTGAGGGCCGTCCCAGCGAGAAGGCCACGCTCACGGCTCGTATGATCGACCGTCCGATTCGCCCGAGTTTCCCGGACGGCTTCCGCAACGAGGTGCACATCGTCGCCACCTCGCTCGTCGCCGACCAGGTCAACCCCTTTGACGTCATCAACGTCATGGGTGCTTCCCTGGCCATGACGCTCGGCGGCGTGCCCTTCGAGGGCCCGCTTGCCTGCGTGCGCATCGGCCGCAACGTGGAGACCGGCGAGTTTATCGTCAACCCCACCTACGAGGAGCGCGAGAACTCCGATCTGGACCTGGAGCTGGGCGGATCCGCCGACTTCATCTCGATGGTCGAGGCCGGCGCCGAGGAGATCTCCGAGGACGACATGCTCGCCGCCATGAAGTTTGGCCAGGAGGCCCTTGCTGCTTTCTGCCAGGCCCAGGACGAGTTCGTCGCCGAGTGGGAGCAGGTCAACGGCCCCATCGTCAAGAAGGAGTACCCGCTCGACCAGCCCGTCGAGGAGGTCCAGGAGCGCATCTTCGCCCACTACGACGAGATGGCAGCCGCCCTTCGCGACGCCGACAAGCTCTCCCGCATCGGTAAGGTCGAGGCTCTGAAGGAGTCCATCCGTGCCGAGTTTACCGAGGAGGAGCAGGCCGCTTGGGAGCGCGAGATCCCCGTGGCGCTCAAGAAGCTCGAGAAGAAGGCCATGCGCACCATGGTCGTCGAGACCGGCGAGCGCGTCGACGGCCGTGCCGCCGATGAGATCCGCCCCATCATGGTGAAGGACAACTACCTGCCGCTCGTTCACGGCTCCGGCCTGTTCCAGCGTGGCCAGACCCAGGTGCTCTCCGTCCTGTCGCTCGGCATGCTCAACGAGGGCCAGCGTCTGGATACCATCGAGCCCACCGAGGGCAAGCGCTACATGCACCACTACAACTTCCCGCCGTTCTGCACCGGCGAGACCGGCCGCATGGGCAGCCCCAAGCGCCGCGAGATCGGCCACGGCAATCTGGCCGAGCGCGCTCTGCTTCCGGTGCTTCCCGACGAGAACGAGTTCCCCTACGCCATCCGCGTCGTCTCCGAGGTCATGGAGTCCAACGGCTCCTCTTCGATGGCTTCGACCTGCGGTTCCACGCTCGCCCTTATGGACGGCGGCGTGCCCATTAAGCGCCCGGTCTCCGGTATCGCCATGGGTCTGATCCAGGAGGAGGGCAAGACCGTGGTCCTGTCCGACATCCAGGGTCTCGAGGACTTCCTGGGCGACATGGACTTTAAGGTCACCGGCACCACCGAGGGCATCACCGCCCTGCAGATGGACAACAAGGCCACCGGCCTCACCTTCGACATCCTGGCCCGCGCCCTGCAGCAGGCCAAGGAGGGTCGTGCCTTCATCCTGCAGAAGATGCTCGATGTGATCCCTGAGCCGCGCCACACCACGCGCAGCACCGCTCCGCGCATCGTCTCCATCCAGGTTCCGACCGATAAGATCCGCGACGTCATCGGTTCCGGTGGCAAGGTCATCCGCGGCATCCAGGACGAGACCGGCGCTTCGGTTGACATCCAGGAGGACGGCACCGTCTTTGTCGGCGGTACCGGCGAGTCCGTCGACCAGGCTGTCGAGCGCATCAAGCTCATCATCAAGGTTCCCGAGCCGGGCGAGGAGTACACCGGTCGCGTGGTCTCCATCCAGCCCTTCGGTGCCTTCGTCAACCTGCTGCCTGGTAAGGACGGCCTGCTGCACATCTCCCGCGTCGCCAAGGGCCGCGTGGAGAAGGTTGAGGACGTGCTCAACGTGGGCGACGAGGTCAAGGTCGTCGTCATCGAGGTCGACGATCGCGGCAAGATCTCGCTCGATCGTCTGGATAAGCCCGAGGCCCCGGCTCGCGGCGAGGGTGCCTCCGAGGGCGACGGCGAGCACTTCCAGCGCCGCGAGCGTCCGCGTCGCGAGCGCTCCGAGCGCAGCGACCGTCCGCGCCGTCCCGGCGACAACGGAGGCCGCAAGCCCCGCCGTCACCACGACGCCGAGTAACAGCCACACATAAGCAGCTCAACAAGGGCGACTCCGTACAGGGGTCGCCCTTTTGCTTGCGCCCGGGAGGGGCGCATATGAAGTTTCCTGCTCTACAGTCCTGCGCAAGACGGAAAGCACATTAAGTGCTTTCCTTTGCGTGCGGAACTCGCGATAAAC
>CATZRJ010000118.1 GCA_958423535.1 uncultured Collinsella sp. | reverse complement strand
TCGAATCCGCCCGGGGGCACCAGAGGAATATCGAGCCCGGTACCGCTATGGTGCCGGGCTCTTCTGGTTAAAAGGCATGTCGTAGTTTTCGCTGCTTCGGATAAAGAAAGCGCCCGTTTGCCGGGGGAGCAAACGAGCGCCATTGAGCGAATGTGTTTGCGGCATCAGCCGCTGTGGGTAACGTCTTGATGACTAGTTAGTCGTGCTGGAGTCGCCACTCGTATCGGAACCCGAGCCAGAAATCGAAACCGTCAGCGTGATCGTGCTGTCGGTGGACTGCTTGCCAGTGGGGGAGACGCCCGTCACGGTGGCGTTTTCGTTGCCACTCACGGGGTTGCCGTTCTGATCGCAGAATGCGATGTTGTAGAATCCGGCGTTGTTGAGTGCAGTAACGGCGGAGGAGATGCTCTTGCCGTACAGGTTGCTCGGGACGTTTGCCTTGCCGGACTTCTTGGCGATGACGACGGTGATCGTGGCGCCGGGCTTCTGCTTACCGCTGGGGTTCCAGCTAATGACGGTACCCTCGGTGACGGAGTCGTTCTCCTGGTAGCTCACATCAACGCCAAAACCGGCCATGTCGAGGGCGTTGCGTGCCTGGGCCTCGGTCATGTCGGTCAGATCGGGGACGGAGGTGGTGTCGGGTCCGCTGGAGACCTTGTACGAGATGGTCGTGCCCTTTTCGACTTCCTTGCCGGCATTAGTGCCCTGCTCAAAGACCTGGCCTTCTTCGGCCTCGTTGGCCTCCTCGGTTGCTTCGCCCTTGAGTCCCACGCTTGCCAGCGCGGCCTCAGCCTGATCCTTGGTCAGGCCAACGAGCTGCGGAACCTCAACCTTCTCGGAGGGCTTGGGGCCCTTGGAGATCACCAGGTTCACCTTGGTACCCTTGGGCTTCTTGGTGTTGCCGTTGGGGGTCTGCTCGGCAACCTTGCCCTCGTCGACATCGTCGTTGTAGCTTTGGTCGATGGTTCCGACCTCAAGGCCGGCCTCTTTGATCTGCTCGATAGCGGTCTGCTGGTCCTTGTTAAGCACATCGGGCACCGTAACCTGCTCGCCCCCAAAGAGTCCGGTGGCGAAGGCCACCACAACGCCAACAACGGCGATTGCGGCGACTACGGCGGCGATAATCTTGTTCTTGTTGGACTTGGGCTGATCGACCTCGTAGGAGCCCGTGGAGCCCGAAACGGCGCTGCGGGCGTTGCTCTGGCCGCTTACGCCCGAGACGGGACGTACCATGGCGCGCGTCTGATCGGACAGCTCGCGTGTCTTGGTTGCGCCCAGATCGCCGGCGGCGCCAATGATGCGCGTGGGCTCGGAGACGTTGACAGCGCGGCCGGACAGGTAGCTGTTGAGCACCTGGCGCAGCTCATCTGCCGTCTGGAAGCGATTCGCTGGGTCCTTTTCCATGCACTTGAGGATGATGCGCTCCAGATCGGCATCGACACCGGAGTTGATCTGGCTCGGCGGAACCGGCAGTTCGTTTACCTGCTTGAGCGCAACCGAGATGGCGTCGTCGCCGTCAAAGGGGACGCGACCGGTGGCGCACTCGTACATCACGACGCCCAGGGAGTAGATATCCGAGGTGGGACCGAGGTCCTGGCCGCGCGTTTGCTCGGGGCTTACGTAGTGGGCGGTGCCCAGTACGTTGTTGTCCTGCGTGAGGTGGCTGTTCTTTGCGCGCGCGATGCCAAAGTCCATGACCTTGATGTTGCCGTCGGGCAGCACCATGATGTTTTGCGGCTTAATGTCGCGGTGGATGATCTCGTGCTTGTGGGCGACCGAAAGCGCGGAGCTGATCTGCGAGCCGATCTGCGCGACCTTCTTGGGATCGAGGGCGCCGTGGCTCTTGATGCCGCTCTTAAGATCGGTACCGCGCAGGTACTCCATGACGATGTAATAGGTATCGCCGTCCTTGCCCCAATCGTAGACGCCCACGATATAGGGGGAGGAGAGGCCGGCTGCTGCCTGGGCCTCCTGCTTAAAGCGTGCGGCAAAGGTGGCGTCGCCGGCGTACTGCGGCAGCATGATCTTGACGGCAACCGTGCGGTCGAGGACCTGATCTTGCGCGCGGAAGACGGTCGCCATGCCGCCCGTCCCCACCTTATCCTTGAGGAGGTATCTTCCCCCGAGGACCCTCTGTTCCATTCCTGCTCCTAACTAACTTATTCGCTCAACGATGTGTGTAGTACCAAATCTATGGCCGCTGGGGCCGCGTGGCAACTTGCCGCTAGCTTGTTGGCTGCGGTGCGCCACATGCTCGTGCTTCGATCACGGGCATCACGCTCCTTGGGCGGCAAGTGCCGCGGTCAGGACGATGCCGGCGATCTTGGCCGCCTTGACGTCGTGCTTGTCGTAATCCTCCAAGGCCACCGAGATGGCGACCGTGGGTGAATCGTAAGGTGCGAAGCCGACGAACATCGAGTTGACGTTGGTGCCGCCGGTCTCGGCCGAACCGGTCTTGCCGGCGACCTTGACGCCCGGAATCTGGGCATCGGTACCGGTACCGGACTGGACAACCGCGAGCATGGCCTGCTTGACCTGCTCGGCCGTGGTGGCGCTGACGGCCTGGCCGAGCGAGCGGGACTGCGTGGTCTTGACCACGGTTCCGTCGGGGGCGAGCACCTGGGCCACGAAGAACGGGTCCATGACCACGCCGCTGTTGGCAATGGCCGCCGCTATCACGCAGTTTTGCATGACGGTGGTCTGCGGGCCTGGCGTGTGGTCCATGCCGACGGGCTGGCCGGCGCCTGCCCAGGCGGTCTCCCACTCGGTCATGAGCGAGGGGTCGGCCATGATGGAAGCCGCGGCAGTCAGGTCCTGGCCGAGCTTTTGGCCGTAACCAAAGGCGTTGGCAAACTGGACGAGAGAGTTGGCGCCGACCTCGTTGGCAACTTGGCCAAAGACGACGTTGGACGATACGGCAAAGGCCTGCTGGAGGCTGATGGTGCCGAAGCTCTCATTGGCGTCATTGGTGACCGGTGCGTTGCCGATGTCCATGGAGCTGGGCGCCTTGTAAGTGCTCGAAAGGCTGGCGGTGCCGGTCTCGAGTGCCGCGG
>CATZRJ010000117.1 GCA_958423535.1 uncultured Collinsella sp. | reverse complement strand
GGTCTTGAGCACGCGCCCTTCCCCAAGGTGATACGCTATGTGCGCACAGAAAAGCCCCTTTAACAGGGGCTTTTCTGTTTCAGACCTCAAAAAAAGAAGACTGATTCGGCCTCAGATCTACATCTGCGATTCATTTTTTTCGAGACAAAAAGCGTCGGCACGTCGCGCTTCACGCAAGAAAAGAGCCGTATTCGGCACAGCGATTTATGTACTTTTCTTCACAACCGAATCAATCCTTAGGCGAAAAAACGCTCAAAAGGACCCGCCTAAATGCTATTCATCGCTACCGTTTACGGAATACTGGCTAACACTCGCCCAAAAAAGTTCGCCCCGCCCAATCCGAAGATTGAACGGGGGTTACTTTACGGGTAAGCCACTTAAGTGGCTCCCCTTGTCTGGAGCCGCGCCCTTCCCCAAGGTGAGCTGCTTTCGACTTAGCTGTATTGTAGCGCTAATGCGGGGAAGGTCGTCGACAAAATGGCCCAACGGACAATACTTATCCAGAGCAAGGCCCACCTCTGCATCAAGAACGGCCTATTGATGATCACCGTGGACGACCGCAGCTCCACCATTCCCCTCGAGGACATTTGGGTCGTCATCGTCGAATCCCATCAAACCACGATGACGGTCGCCTGCATGTCGCAGCTTAACGACGCGGGAATAGGCGTCATGATCTGCGGGCGCGATCATATGCCCAATGGTCTCATGCTCCCAATGGGCGCCCATTCGCGCCATGCGCGCATCGTCGAGGATCAGCTTGCCATGAGCCTTCCGTTTAAAAAACAGCTTTGGAAACGAATCGTTCAGGCAAAGATACTCAACCAAGCGGCGGTTCTCACAGAAATGGGGTTGTCTACAGGCCCTCTCCCCTCTTATGCCAAAACCGTTCTTTCGGGCGACACGGACAATCGAGAAGGCGCAGCTGCCTCCGCGTACTTTAAAGCCCTCATTACCGATGGAACAAGACGCAACAGTATGCAAAGCTCCGCTCTCGACTACGGGTACAGCGTCTTGCGCGCGGGCATCGGAAGAGCAGCCGTTGGCGGTGGATGGCTCGTATCCCAGGGGCTTCACCATCACAGCGTTTACAACGCGTTTAATCTTGTCGACGATCTTATTGAACCGTTCCGCCCTCTCGTCGATCTAATTGTTATGAGCTACGGCGTTGCAGAGCCTTTGAGCCAGCGCGACAAAGCGTTGCTCGCCCGCGTGTTTGAGCACGTCATGACTATCGACGGAAAACGTTGCGGCTGTCAGCAGTGCATAGAGACAACGCTCTCTTCACTCAGAACTGCCGTTCTCGAAAAGGATCCTAAGAGGCTGTTGTTGCCCGAGCTAAAAGGGCTCGAGATGGTAACTGTTGAATAGGGAGGAGCCATGAGGGTTATGAGGTTATTGGTTCTGTTCGATCTTCCAACGGGAAGCAAAGCCGAGCGTCGGCAGTATAGCGACTTTCGAAAGTTTCTGATTAACGACGGATACCATATGGAGCAGTTTTCGGTGTATTCGCGCCTGTTGGTGACTCGCGAATCCGCAGCGGCGCATATCGCTCGCCTTAAGCTGAATCTTCCAAGCGCTGGAGAGGTCACCGTTATCGAAATGACCGAAAAGCAATACGAAGACCGAATGGTCCTTCTGAGCGAGCACAAGGAGCAGCCCGTTGAGCAGGGCGCGCAGTTAACGCTTGTGTTTTGACGTTGCCGCCTCCTGCGCGCTTGACCTTCCCGGTCTGGCCGGCTTGCGGTGCTGGACATCGCGTTTGGTATGGTAGGTGGAGCTTTTGCCTGGTGTCTTGCCCACGCCAAGACCCTTGCGGCGCGACTGTTCCCCAACCCCTATGTGCGCATCGCCGTTATGGGTCTTATGCTGTCAGCGATTCTGCTCGCACCCATCCTTATTGGCTGCGAAGTCTTCGGCTTTGGCAACTTGCCGATGTTCTTTATTGCCTGCGTCGTGGCTTATCTGTTCAACATGGACAAATCTATCTACGCCCTGCAGGAGCGGGCGTAGATAGATGTCCAAGCAAGTGGTCTCAACCGGAAACGGCGTCCCACTCTGAGGCTGTATTCCGGGACACGGTTTCCGCTTGGAACGCCATTCGGAAAGCGCGTCCCGTTCTTTCACGGCGTCTTGGCCATGCAAAGTGCCCTGGCGTTACTCCTCGTACGCGCCCTCAAGCCGGAGCAGCCATTCCTTGCGGTCAAGCCCGCCGGCATATCCGTTGAGCGATCCGTCGGCCGCCACCACGCGATGGCACGGCACGATAATCGAAATGGGATTACGCGCGACCGCAGCCCCCACAGCACGGGGAGATACAACGGGCGCCTCGTTTCCCGGTACACGATGTCGAGCCGCAACACGCCGGGCGATCTCGCCATACGTGGCAACCTCGCCACGCGGAATGGAAAGCAGCTCAAACCAAACCTCGCGCTGAAACGCCGTGCCGATCATATGTAACGGCGGCGTAAACCGAGGTTCCTGCCCTGCAAAATAAGCATTCAGCCAAGCCCAGGAACGTTCAAGCACCGAAGAGGCTACACCATTTGCGGGACTCACCGACGACATGCCGCCAGCACCAGAAACCGCATCGGCGCCTTCAACATGTTCGGCATCTTCTTTGAGAAGCGTGGAGCCAAAGTGCTCCTGCCCCTCAAACCAAAGCCCCGTCAGACCGCGGCCATCAGCGGCAAGCAAGATCTCGCCCAAAGGCGAAGCAAACGTCGTCGTGACCACCAGCGGCTCCTTTCAAAACTCCGCACCATAATACCGCGAATTGTGCAGACAACCCCAATCGACCCCAAAGTCACCCAAGGCAGCAGGCGCAACAGCGCCGCAGCTGCCGGCGGCGCTCCACAGTCCCAAAAGGCGGCAGGCGCGAAGCGCCGGGGTCGCCGCCGGGACTAGGGCCCGCAACAGCCACGTGCCCCCACATCAGCCCAGCGGCCCCAACCGACAACGACCCCATCGCAGATCGCTTGCAGCAGCGTCGCCGCAGGCGGGGGCTGGGCTTAGTTTTCAGAACACTCCGCAGACCAGTGTGGCGCCTTGTCCGCAGCTCCGAAGGAGCAGGACAAGGCGCC
>CATZRJ010000116.1 GCA_958423535.1 uncultured Collinsella sp. | reverse complement strand
CGAACCAGCAACGAGATACCAAAGTTGAGCACAAAGTACATCGCAAACACCAGGCCGTAGAGCATAAGCACCTGCGACAGGTCGATCGCGTGGGCCATCACGACGTTTGCCGTGTACATGAGCTCGGCCACGTTAATGCCCGAAAGATACGAGCTGTCCTTGATGACAGTCGTGCACTGGCTAAACAGCGCCGGAATGATCGTCTTAAACGTCTGCGGCAGAATGATGTAGCACATGGTGGCAAAGAAGCCAAAGCCCTGGCTCTGCGCTGCCTCAAACTGGCCGCGCGGAATCGAGTTGAGGCCGCCGCGCACAATCTCGGCCATAACGGCGCTGGTAAACAGCGTAAAGGCGATGGTCGAAATCACAATGTCCAAACCCTGCACCGTAAAGTAGATAAACAGGATCCACAGCAGGTTTGGCGTGCAACGGAACAGCTCAATATAGGCGCTCACCAAAATACGGAACGGGCGGGGCGCATAGCTCTTAACGAGCGCCAGCACCGTGCCAAAGATGAGCGAGAAAAAGATCGACAGCGCCGAGATCTCGATCGTCTTAACAAAGCCGCCCCAAATGTAGAGCAGGTTGGTCGCGTTGAAGATTTCCATGCGCTAGGCCTCCTCTACGTTGTCGAGCCCCAGCTCGGCCAGGCTCACACCGCGCGGACGCTCCTTTGAGCGGCGCTCGAGCCACTGCACCAGCATGGCGAGCGGAAAGCAGATGATGAAGTACATAAGGCAGCAGACGATGTATCCCTGCAGGTAACCGTACAGACTCACAAAGTTGTCGGAACGGTACATAAGGTCGCCGCCGGCCACAAGCGCCAGCACCGACGTATTCTTGACCAGGTTGAGCGCCTGGTTACACAGCGGCGGCAAAATGATCTTGAATGTCTGGGGCAGCACGATGTACCAGTACGCCTGCGCACGGGTGAAGCCCTGGCTCTGGGCCGCCTCCATCTGACCGCGCGGAACCGCCTCGATACCGGTGCGGATGACCTCCGAAATGTAGGCCGCGTGATACAGACCCACGCCCAAGAAGCCCAGCACGAACGGCGCGATGCGCACCGGCTGGTCGGCACCGGTTATGGCCTGCAAAAACTGCGGTCCGGCCATGTACATAAAGAGCACCTGCACGGGCAACGGGGTGTTCTGGTAAAACTCCACGTACACGCGGCTTATGGCGCGCAACACGCGCGAGCGAGTGGTAGAGAACACACCCAGTAGCGTGCCCAGCACCAGCGACAGCAGTAGACCGGCAACGACCACCTGTAGCGTCACGCCAAAGCCCTCCCAGAAGGGCCCCATGTTTTGAAATGTCGTCGACCAACGGTCGGCGTCAAATAATCCTTCGAGCATTTGATTCCTTCCTTGGACGATGCGCCTATACAAGACCCCAGGTCTTGACCTCTTGGTCGAGCCAGCCGTCGGCCAGGCGATCGCAAATCACCTGATCGACCACGGCCGAAAGGTCGCAGCCCTTCTTGGTCGCCACGCCGTAGCCCTGCTCGCCAAACTTGACCTCGGGCTGCAGCAGCTCAACGGTCTCGTTCATGTAACCGGCCAGCGTGGAGCGGTCCATGGCAAAGACGTCGATATTGCCGGCGTCGAGCGAACTCTTGATGATGGGGTAGCCGCTAAAGGCCCTAAACTCGGGCTTGCAGCTAAAGCCGTTGTCCTTGATCATCTGCTCGATCAGGCCCTGCGTGGTAGCACCCTGGCTCACGCCGATGATCTTGCCGTCCAGGTCCTCAATCGAGGTAAAACCCGAACGCTTCTTGACCATGAGTCCCACGTAGTCGGTGCGGTACGGCGTCGAGAAATCCCAGCTCTTCTTGCGCTCGTCGGTGATAGTGTAGGTCGCCGCGACCACGTCGAGTTGGCCGTTATCGATCAGCGGGCCGCGCGTCTTGGGCGTTACGTCGGTAAACTCGACAAGCTCCTGGGCGCGGGCCTCCTTGTAGCTCACGCCAAAGACGGCAGCGGCGATCTGGTAGCACAAATCGACTTCCATACCCTCAAAGCGGCCCTTGGCGGTGTCGTAATAGCCGTAGCCGGGAACGTCCTTCTTAACGCCGGCATTCAGATGGCCACGCGACTTGATGGCCGCAAGCTTGGACCCCTTGTCGGAGCCCTCGCCGCTGGTGGAGGTGCCGCAACCGGTAAGCGCGGTCCCCGTCAGCGCAAGCATGCCGGCGCCCGCCAGCTGCAAAAAGTGACGGCGCGACACGGCCGCCCTCGTCATATCCGTCATGTCCATCACCGCGCCTAGTGCAAAATCTTGGACAGAAACTCGCGGCAGCGCGGGTTCTCGGGGTTATCGAAGAAGTGCTCGGGCGTGCCCTCCTCCAGAATGCGGCCGTCCTCCATAAAGATGACGCGGTCGGCCACCTGGCGCGCAAAGCCCATCTCGTGCGTCACGCAGATCATGGTGATGTCCTCCTGCGCGAGCTCAATCATAACGTCCAGAACCTCCTGGACCATCTCGGGGTCGAGCGCCGAGGTCGGCTCGTCAAACAGGATGATGGGCTGCTTGGTGCACAGAGCACGGGCGATGGCGATGCGCTGTTGCTGACCACCCGAGAGATTCTGCGGATACTCGCCGGCCTTATGAGCCATGCCGACGCGCTTGAGTGCGGCGATGGCGATCTCGGTCGCCTCCTCCTTGCTCTTCTTTTGCAGCTTGATGGGCGCGAGCGTCAGGTTGCCGAGCACCGTCATGTTGGGATACAGGTTGAACTGCTGAAACACCATGGAACTATACTTGCGAGCCATCTCCAGGTGATTCTTCTTGGTGAGCGGCGTACCGTCGATGACGACCTCGCCCGACGTGGGCTCCTCCAGATAATCGACGCAACGGATGAGCGTCGACTTACCCGAGCCGGAAGGCCCGATCATTACGAGCTTCTCGCCGCGCTTAACGGTGAGATTGATATCTTTGAGCACATGCAGGTCGCCAAAGTACTTGTTGAGATGCTTGATCTCGATCATGTCTGCCATGAATGTCCCTTCCCTGCGTTTACACGAGTTGAACTATTGTACGGAAAGAACCACGTTTCCGCAGCCCACACTACATTCCCGTAAAGAACCCGCAACCTT
>CATZRJ010000115.1 GCA_958423535.1 uncultured Collinsella sp. | reverse complement strand
AACGCGCTTGCTGTACTCATCGACGTGACCGAAGTCGCCAATGCCGACGGACTCGGCGACGTTAGCGCCGGTGGCCATAGCGAGCTTCATGGCCTCCTCGACGTTGTCGCGATTCCTGTACCACTTGTGCAGGAACGCAGCAAGAGTGCAGTCGCCGGCGCAGACGGAAGAGACCAGTTTGATGTTGAACTCACGCTTGGCGTACCAGATGTCCTCGCCGTTGGAGAAGTAAGCGTCGCCGCGGCTACCACGGGTGAGCAGCACGTTCTGGACGCCGGCGTCGTGAGCCATCTTCATGGCAACGCGAACCTCGTCGTCGGTGTCGACCGGCACGCCGAAGATGGCCTGCATCTCGTGATGGTTCGGCTTGATGAGCAGCGGCTTCTTGTGAGCGAGCTCCTTGAGCTTATCGGAGGACAGGTCCAGGACAACGTCGGCGCCACGGGCCTGAGCGTGCTCCATGACCTGAGCCAGGAAGTCGGGCGTAGCTTTGGGAGGCACGGAGCCAGAGACGATCAGGCACTCAAGGTCGCCCGCGGTGTCCAGGATGTCGTAGAGCTCCTTCTGATGCTCCGGCGTGATCGGGGCGCCGGGATTAAGGATGCCGTACTCGTGCTGGCCATCGTTGACGTAGGTGTTGATACGCGTGATGCCGTCGGTCCAGACCGGGCGGCACAGGCAGCCCAGGTTCATGACCTCCTCGACGATGAACTTGCCCGTGAAGCCGGCGAAGAAGCCGAGAGCGACGGTGTCGACGCCCATCTTCTTAAAGGCGAAGGACACGTCGAGGCCCTTGCCGTTAGCCGTGTAGCTGGCCGAGCCGGTGCGGACGTTCTCGTCGGGCTCGAGCGGAGAGCTCGAAACCGTCATGTCGACAGCCGGGTTAGCGGTTAGCGTGTAGAACATTTACAGTACCCCCTGTATATGTGAGGGCCGCGTGGCCGGCCCATTCCAACCACGCGGTTACCTCTGATACCAAATTAGCGAGCTGCGGACTCGAGCAGTGCCTTGACCTCGGCGGCGGTGTTGCAGGCGAGCGCCTTCTCGGCAAGCTCGTCGCACTCGGCCTTGGTCCACTGGCTGATGGTCTTGCGGGCGCGCAGGATAGACGGAGCGCTCATCGAGAACTCCTCCAGGCCCCAGCTGATCAGCAGCGGCTCGAGCAGCGGATCGGCAGCGGCCTCGCCGCACATACCGACCATAATGCCGGCCTTCACGCCGCTCTCGATGATGTTCTTGAGCGAGCGGAGCACGGCGGGATAGTACACCTGGTACAGGTTGGAGATGGTGTCGTTGCCACGGTCGGCGCACATGGTGTAACCGATCAGGTCGTTGGTGCCGATGGAGAAGAAGTCGGCGACCTCGGCCAGACGGTCAGCGAGCAGCGAAGCGGCGGGCGTCTCGACCATGATGCCGACCTCGATGTTCTCGTTGAACTTGCGACCCTCTTCGGTCAGCTCTGCCTTGCACTGCTCGACGAGCTCCTTGACGGCCAAGACCTCCTCGACGCAGGTGACGAGCGGGATCATGATCTTGACATCACCGAAGGCGCTAGCGCGCAGCAGAGCGCGGAGCTGGACCTTGTACTGGTCGGGATTGGCCAGGCAGTAACGCACGGCGCGGAAGCCCATGAAGGGGTTATCTTCCTTGACCATGTGCAGGTACGGAATCTCCTTGTCGCCACCCACATCGAGCGTGCGGATGATGACCGGAGCGCCCTTGAGCGCGCTGGCGACCTTGCGGTAGGCGTTGAACTGCTCCTCCTCGGAAGGAAGCTCAGCGGAGTCCATGAACAGGAACTCGGAGCGGAACAGACCGATAGCCTCGGCATCGTGATCGAGCGCGTTGGGCACGTCATCGGGGTTACCGATGTTGCAGGCGATGATCTTCTTGATGCCATCGGCAGTCACGGACGGCTTACCACGGAAGGCCTCGAGGGCCGCCTTCTCGGCAGCGAAGGCCTCGGCCTTGGCAGTGTAGGCGGCGAGCGTCTCCTCGTTGGGATCGGCCTCGACGATGCCCTTGCCACCGTCGACGACAACGGTCATGCCGTTGCGCAGCGCGGTGCAGCTGTTGGAAACCGAAAGGACAGCCGGGATCTCGAGGGCGCGCGCGATGATTGCGGAGTGCGACGTGCGGCCACCGGTCTCGGTGACGATACCGGCAACGTGGGCCTTATCGATCGTGGCGGTCATGGACGGCGTAAGGTCGTGCACGACAACAACGGTGTTCTCGGGCAGGACGGAGAGGTCGACGACCTCCTTGCCCAGCAGCTCGGCCAGAATACCGGTGCGGATGTCGGCGATGTCGGCCGCGCGCAGACGGAACATCTCGTCGTCCATGGACAGGAACATGTTCTCGAACATGGTCGAAGTGTCCATGAGCGCCTGCTCGGCACAGGTGCCACCGTCAATGGCGGCGTTGATGGCGTCGGTCATGCCCGGGTCCTGAGCCAGGACAATGTGTCCACTCATGATCTCGGCCTCGGCCTCGCCCACCGTCTCCTTCATGTGGTCGGCCTGAGCCTGGGTCTTCTCGCAGAAGACCGAAAGAGCGGACTGATAGCGCTCCTTCTCTGCTGCCGAATCAGCAACCTCGTGCGGCTCAAACGTCAAGTCGGGATCGACGGCAACCATGACGGTGCCGATACCGATGCCCTCGGAAGCGTTGACTCCCTGATACATTCCCATTCCTCTCTCCGTGTCATGTGATAAAGCGTTTTGCCATATCCATGACAAAAGAGCGCAGCTACCTTATAACAGGTCACTGCGCCCCCAAATATGAACTTAGTTGTTCAACATGCGACCCGTTTGAGTTCTACTCGCCAAGACCGCTCTTGATGAGCTCGATGGCAGCAGCCAGAGCCTCGGCCTCGTCAGCGCCGTCGCACTTGACCTCGACCTCGGTGCCGCAAGGGATACCAGCAGCCATGAGGGCCATCGGGGACTTGCCGTTGACCTCCTTCTCGGGGGTGACGACCGTCACGTCGCAGGCGTACTTGCCCATGGTGGAGGCGAAGAGGCCAGCCGGACGCATGTGAAGACCCTGAGGATTAACGAGGGTAGCCTTCTCAGAAACCATAATTGACTCCTTTTTTGTGTTTAACCCCTGTC
>CATZRJ010000114.1 GCA_958423535.1 uncultured Collinsella sp. | reverse complement strand
TTGGCGTCTACACCGTCGAGCCCATGGTCGAGATTTTCGGCATGCCCTCCGGCCTCACCAGTATGAGTACGCTGCTCGACCCCTCAACGCAAGAGCTCACGCATGGGCCCATTGACGGCTGCGGCTCCATCCTTGCCAGCTACGGCGGCAGTCGCATCTCGGTTGAGCTCGCACATTCCAAGATCACCAACGACTATCTGCCCTCACAGATCGAAGGCGAGCGCGGCACCATCCAAATCGACCGTATCTCCACGCCCTCCAACGTCCGCATCGACTACCGCGGCACCGTCGTACGCGGCTCTGCCACCGAGGCGCCCCGCACGCAGGACGACAGCGGCCTTGTGCTCGATCTGCCAAAATCGAGCAACACCATGGAGTATGAGCTCACCGACTTTATCACCGCCATCAACGGCATCGACAACGTCCACGAAGAGATTTGGGAAACACCGGCCGGGCGTCACGAGCTTGGCCACTATCGCGATGTCACGCTTGTCTCGCTGCGCATCATGGATGCCGTGCGTCAGCAGGCCGGCATCGCCTTTCCCGCCGATTCAATCAAGCAGGCCTAGCGATGGGCTTTTTTGACAAGTTCTTCTCCGGCATCAATCGAGAGTCTCAAAAACCGTCTGGCGTTGAGCTCGAGCTGCGACGTAGGCTTACTGTGCTAGCAAGCGACGCAGCCACTCAAAACGCTCCTCAGCGCTATTTTCTACGGTGGAAGGGCCAAGTCCAGGGCGTCGGCTTTCGCTTTACCAACACTAATCTCGCACAGACGCACGCACTCACCGGCTGGGTACGCAACATGGAAGACGGTTCAGTCGAAATGGAGGTACAAGGCGCGCCTGCGAGTATCCTGTCTCACCTCGAAGCGCTCCATGCCTCCTATGAGCGAATGGGCATACGTTTTCGCCTCGAGGACGCACAAACCCGAGCCGCGCTTACCAGCGAAGATGGTTTCAACCCACGCTATTAGTATTGTGTGCTAAATACGGTATCATTTACCTACCCACATTGACAGAAAAGAGGCGAGGCGCATGGCCGTGCAAAGAAGAAACACCAAGCAGCGGAAGCTGGTTCTTGATGCCGTGCGCCAAAGCTACAACCATCCCACCGCCGATGAGATCTACAACGCCGTGCGCGAACAGGACGACAGAATCAGCCGCGGTACGGTCTACCGCAACCTCAACCTCTTGGCCGATGCTGGTGAGATTCTCTCGATCAAGACGCCGGGCGGCAGCCGCTTCGATCGCACCATCGAGCCGCATGCGCATGTCATCTGCACCTCGTGCAGCCGCGTCATCGATGTGCCGCTCCCCTTTGACGCCCAGCTCGACACCAAGGCGTCCGAGCAAATCGGCTGGAACGTCACCTCGCACTACACCATCTTCGAGGGCCTCTGCCCCAACTGTAGGTAGATTTTTGGAACGCGCCTACTCGACAAGCAAGCGACGCAGTTCTTCTTCGACCGTGCGCACGTAACGGACACGGTCGTTGATGCCGCGCATGCTGGGATTGCAGCTTTCCATCAGATAGGGATGGCCCACCACGTTGAGCATGTCGCGATCGTTTTCGTTATCGCCAAACGCCATCATTTCGTTAGGTGAGATCCCCAGCGCGCAACCATAATCGGCAAGCGCGGACCCCTTGCCCGAATCAAAGCCGATAAAGTCGGTCCATTCGGTTCCCGACGTCATCACATCGACCCGGTCGCTAAAGCGACGCACAAAATACTCCAACGCCGCCGGCTGCTCTGTCTCGGGCGTTTGAAACGCAATCTTAATGACATCCTCGTCAATGTCCTCGGGACGGTCGACCACCGCCACATCGCAATGGACCTCGTAACGCAAATGGTCGATGAACGCATCGTTGCCGCTTATGGTGTAGAGGTGCCCCTCGCAGGAAAGGGTTACGTCGGCATGGGGGTAGGCGACCACGGCATTCGCGATATCCATCGCCAGATCACGCTCCATAGAGCGCTTGACGACGGCACGCCCCTCGCTCATGACCAGGGCGCCGTTTTCGCACACATAGGCAAGCTCGTCTGCCACCGGGGCAAACAGGTAACGCAAGCTCGCATATTGACGGCCACTCGCCGGCATAAACACAATGCCGCGACGATGCAGCTCGTCGATGAGCTCAAATGCCTCGGGGCGTGGCTCGCGCTCCCCCGGATGCAGCAACGTGCCATCCAAATCGCAGGCGATCAGCCTGATTCCCTCGAGACCCATATGTTCCCCCAAAGCATCTCATCAGAAGTAAGACGGACTTTGAATAGCTACCTCTCAAAGTCCGTCTTACGCATACGCACGCTAACCGCGCGCCTTCTTTACGATCGTAAAGTCTGGAGCCATACTCACAACAACATCCGCCGCGCTCGATGCAAAGCGTCGGCTGGCATCGAGCTCGCATGTGACCACCGAGAGCCGAACGCCCTCGATGCCCCGGAGCATGCGACCCAAAACCGGTTGCGCCGGCGTATACATGCGCACGGTATGCTCGTCCGAATCGCCTCGGAAGAGCGGCGCATGCATATTGCCGATCTCCCAGCACGCATGCGCGAGCACAATCGGATCCATGCGGTCGACTTCGACCAAATAGACCTCGGCGCTGCGTAGGCGCACGACAACCGCCACAGGTACCATGCCCGTACAGTCGATGGCAAGCACATCGCCATCGACAAGGCGAACGCCATCGGCAGCGCCCAGCCGAATATCGACCGTACGCCCCAGCTCCGTCATGCCCACGAATGTGCGGGCATCGGCCTGGTCCCAATCGAGCAGTAGCTCATCGACCTCAAAGACACCGCCCAGCTCCCGGCGAAGCAAAAGCTCATAGGACGGGTCGTTGAGATTTCCGAGGCACGCTGTCGAAACCAGATTTGCAGGCATAGCCTAGTCCTCGACCTCGACGAGCTCGATGTCAAAGTTGAGATCCTTGCCGGCGAGCTCGTGGTTGGCGTCGAGCGTCACGGCCTCGGGCGTCACATCGATGACAACGGCAGGGACGGGCATGCCACTCGGCGTGGACAGGAAGAGCTTCATGCCCTTCTCGATCTGCTCGATGTTGGGAACCTGCTCGGCCGGGAAGGTCAGAACCATCTCGGGATTGTGCTCGCCGTAGGCATCGGCAG
>CATZRJ010000113.1 GCA_958423535.1 uncultured Collinsella sp. | reverse complement strand
AGGACCTCGATCTCGCCGGTCGCGAGCTTGGTGTTGGTGGTCTCCTCGCCACGGGCGCGCACGACGCCGTGAATCTTGATGGGCCACTCGGGACGCATGGTCTCGGCGATCTTAAAGGCATCGCCGTCGGAGTGCTCGGGGTCGAAGGTGAGCTGCGTGATGCCCTCGCGGTCGCGAAGGTCGCAGAAGATAAGGCCGCCGTGGTCGCGGCGACGGCTCACCCAACCGGTGAGGGTGACCTCTTCGCCCACGTTCTCGAAGCGAAGCTCGCCGCAGGTACGGGTGTGCATGGAATGCTCATCGATGGGACGGGTCTGGCTCATACCAGTGATCCTCCTTTATGGATCTGTGCCGCCCCGTGTCGTTCCGGGCGGCGTCGTACAGATTTGCCCAGCCTGCGTAAACCGCGCAGCCGGACATGGCGTACTATCTTATCGCACCCGCGTCGATGTGCCGCGAAAAAGTAGCTCTTGCCCAAAGACTTGACGGAGACGAAACAATTGACGCACCGCGGCACCCGCCCGTGCTATTCACGTGCGACAATGTGCCCCAATACAACTGCACTCGGAAAGGCCCGTCATGACCGCACGCCTCATCGTTATGGATATCGACTCCACGCTCATCAACCAGGAGGTCATCGACCTGTTGGGCGAGGAGGCCGGCGTGGGCGAGCAAGTTGCACAGATCACCGAACGCGCCATGCGCGGCGAGCTTGACTTTAAGCAGGCGCTCGAGGAGCGCGTGGGGCTGCTCGCCGGCTTGGATGAGAGCGTGTTCGATCGCACTTTTGCGCGGGTGACGTTTACCCCCGGCGCGTTGGAGCTTGTGCGCTCGGCGCACAGCAAAGGCTGGAAGGTCGGCGTGGTAAGCGGTGGCTTCCACGAGGTCGCCGACAAAATCGTGGCCGCCGCGGGCATCGATTTTTGCCTGGCCAACCGCCTGGAAGTCGTGGACGGCAAGCTCACCGGCAAGCTGGCGGCAAACATTGTGACCAAGGAATCCAAGCTCATCCAGCTGCTGGACTGGGCGGTTGAGTGCGGTGTCGACATGGCCCACACCGTCGCGATCGGTGACGGCGCCAACGACATCCCCATGATTCAGGCCGCGGGCACGGGCATCGCGTTTTGCGCCAAGCCCAAGACGCGCGAGGCCGCCCCGTTTGCCATCGACGAGCGCAACCTGATGCTCGCCATGGACATCATCCTACGTGACTAGTCGATCTGTCTAACAATTGAATCAGTCTGTCCTATAGTTTCCGAACAATTTTGTCTTAGTGTTCGGAAACATACCCTTTGAGTGCTAGACTTTGCGCCGTCGAAGGGAACATATATGGATAAGCGAGATCTTGAGCAGTTGCTGAGCGATGTTGCCGACGGAGTAGTCACCCCGGCAGTCGCCCTCACGCGCATCCAGACGGCGCCGACCGCCGATTTGGGCTTTGCGCAGCTCGATCTTTCGCGCGGAGTGCGCCAGGGAGCCGGCGAGGTTGTCTACGGCGCCGGTAAAACCGCCGAGCAGATTGCCGCCATTATCGAAGCGCTGCACGATGCCGGCCAGGAGCGCATCCTGGTCACGCGCCTGGACGCCGAAAAGGCAGCCCGCACCTCGGAACTCCTCGACAACGGCATCGACCTGGGATATGTCCCGGACGCACAGCTCGCCCTCGTAGGAGGCAAGCCCTCCCCTACCGGCAATGGACGCATCGTCGTCGCCTGCGCCGGTACGAGCGACTTACCCGTCGCCGAGGAGGCCGCGTTGACGGCCGAGTTCTATGGCAACGAGGTCGACCGCCTCTACGACGTGGGCGTCGCCGGCCTGCACCGTCTGCTCGCGCATGCCGAGGAACTTGCCCGGGCGCAGGTGGTCATCGCCATCGCCGGCATGGAGGGCGCACTGGCGAGCGTTGTCGGCGGTCTGGTGAGCTGTCCGGTCATCGCCGTTCCCACCAGTGTGGGTTACGGCGCGAGCTTTGGTGGCGTAGCCGCGCTGCTCGCCATGCTCAACTCCTGCGCCAGCGGCGTTTCGGTCGTCAATATCGACAACGGCTTTGGTGCCGCCTACCAGGCAAGTCTTATCAATCATCTGAGCGCCGGCACACCCTGCGCCCGTTAAGGAGCATTCCATGTCCAACCATCAGCACACGCTTATCATCGACGGCACCTCGGGCATCAGCGGCGATATGACCGTCGCGGCCCTGCTCGACCTGGGCGCCAGCGAGGAGCACCTGCACGAGCAGCTCGCCACGCTGCCGGTCGACGGCTTTTCGATTGCCGTGACGCGCGCAAACAAGCACGGCATCGACGCCTGCGATTTCGATGTCCAGCTTGCAGAGGAGCTCGAGAACCACGATCACGATATGGCCTGGCTCTACGGCAACGAAGCAGCTGCCGAGCACACGCACGAGCATGAGCATGAGCACCACCATCATGACCATGGCGAGCACGAACGCGAGCACTGCCACGAGCATAGCCATGAGAACCATCGTCACGCCCGCCACCATCACCACCGTTCTTTGGCTGACGTCACCGCCATCATCGACGGCTCACAGCTAAGCGATGGCGCCAAGCGTCGCGCCCTCGCCATTTTTTCCGTACTCGCTGCTGCCGAGGCCAAGGCTCACGGCAAAACGCCCGACACCGTCCTGTTTCACGAGGTGGGCGCCGTCGACTCCATCGTCGACGTCTGCTCTGTCGCCATCTGCCTCGACGATCTGGGTATTGAGGAAATTGTGGTCGAGTCGCTCTCCGAGGGCCACGGAACCATCCGTTGCGCCCACGGCCTCATGCCCATTCCCGTCCCCGCTGTCGTCAACCTGTGTCAGGCGGGCAATATCGCCCTCACGCCTGCACCGGTCGCCGGCGAGCTCGTGACGCCGACGGGTGCCGCCATCGTCACCGCGCTGCGTACGTCCGACCAGCTGCCCTCACGCTACCGCATCGAAGCCGTCGGCTACGGCGCCGGCAAACGCCCCTACGAGGGTTGCTCCGGCACGCTCCGCTGCCTGCTCGTTCACGCGGACGCATAGCCATGGATGCCCGCAAGGCAAAAAGCCGCGCTGCCATCGTTGCGGCGTTCTCTGAGCTGCTGCGCGAAGAGGACTACGGCAAGATCACCGTCGGCGACATCATCGCTCGCGCCCATGTGGGTCGGGCCACGTTCTACGGCCTCTTCAAGA
>CATZRJ010000112.1 GCA_958423535.1 uncultured Collinsella sp. | reverse complement strand
GCAGCGCAGCGAGAATGTTTGAGCACGGGATGATATAGGCGGGCGCCCCGGGGACAGACGAACCTACTCAGTCTCGCCCGGTCGAGCGCCGCGGGCCAGGGCGTCCTGGTACTCCTTGACGGCCTTGATGCGCTGCATCGGGTTCAGTCGCTCGAACATGGTGTTGCCGTGCAAGTGATCGATCTCGTGCTGCAGGCACACGCAGAACAGGTCGCCCGTGGCCTCGTAGCGAATCAGGTTGGCATCCAGATCGTAAGCCTCGACGACGACATGATCGGGACGCTCGATCTCGCAGCTAATGCCAGGGATGGACAGGCAGCCCTCGCTAAACGGCACCAGATGGTCGCTCTGTTCCACGATCACGGGGTTGATGAGCACGTAGGGGTCGTAGTCGTTCTTGTCGCTGTAGTCGCAGTCGATGGTGACGAGCTGGATGAGCTCACCAATCTGTGGGGCAGCCAGGCCGCAGCCGCCGTTCTCGAACATCATCTTCTTCATCTTCTCGGCGAGTGCCTCGATCGCCGGGGTGATCTCCTCGATGACGGCGCACTCCTGACGCAGACGAGGGTCGGGCGAAAGTACGATTCCGTTGGCTTCCATGGCCATCCTTTCGGGTTGTTACATCAAATCATAGGCGTCGACGTCAACGCTCACGCTCACGCCGCGCATGGAGCCCACCTCTTTGAGGCAGGCGTCGATATCATCAGAGACATGGTACCCCACGGGCGACTTCACAAGCAGATGGAAGCGATAACGGTCCTTGGCTCTCTCGATTACACACGAAGCCGGGCCCAGCACCTGCGGCACCGCGCTCCCCGCCCGCAAAAAGTCGGGCGTGGCGGCATACCAGCGGCGCTTGAGCAGCTTTGCGATGCGCCCAATGTAGTCCTGCGCGTCATCCGCATTCGCCGACCACACCAAAATGTTAACCAGGCGCACGAAGGGCGGATACAGCGCGTCGCGGCGTTGGCCCAGATCGTAGTCGGTAAAGATCGAGCGGTCGTGCTCGGCGACGGCGCGGATGACCGGGTCCTCGGGCAGATAGGTCTGGATGATGACTTCGCCAGGGCGATCGCCACGTCCGGCACGGCCCGCAATCTGCTCCAGCAGATCGTAGGCGCGCTCCCCCGCTCTAAAATCGGGCAGCTTTAACGCAAAGTCGGCATTGACCACGCCAACCAGCGTTACCTCGGGAAAGTCGAGACCCTTGGCAATCATCTGGGTGCCCAGGAGCATCGCGCAATCGGCAGCATCGAACTGCTCGAGCAACTTTTTATGCGCGTCCTTGCCGCGTGTGGAATCGGCGTCCATGCGAATGATGGCGACATCCTCGGGCAGCATCTGATGCAGCGCGTCCTCGATCTGCTGCGTGCCCAGGCCCATTTTTGCCAGGTAGCGACTGCCGCATTTGGGGCAACGGCTCGTGGGCGCCGGATAGGGCTGCACGCGCCAAGAAGAACCGCAGGTATGGCACTGCAGCGTGTGCGTGCGCTCGTGATACGTGAGCGCGGTTGAGCAGTGGTTGCAGGTGGGAACGCAGCCACACTCGCGGCACATCAAAAAAGGCGCAAAACCGCGGCGGTTGTGCAGCAGCACGGCCTTCTCGCGGCGCTCGACCACGCGTTCCAAGCCTTCCATCAGCGGTTTAGAGAACATGGAGCGGCTGCCGTGCGAAAACTCGCGGCGCAGGTCGGCAATGCGAACCTCGGGCAGCACGGCGTGTCCCGGGCGCTCGGGCATCTCGACGCGTGTCCAAGTAACGCCGTTGAACGTGCCGCGGCGGCAGCGGTCGAGGGCCTCGGCAGAAGGCGTAGCCGAGCCCAACACGAGCGGGCAGCGATAGCGACGCGCCATCTCGGCCGCCACCTCGCGCGCATGGTAGCGCGGGCTGGAACCCTGCTTATAGCTGGTCTCGTGCTCCTCGTCGATGATGATGAGGCCCAGGTCGCTGAGCGGGCAAAAAAGCGCCGAGCGGGCGCCCACGACCACGCGTGCGGCACCGCTGGCGACCATATCCCACTGGTCTAGGCGCTCACCGGCCGAAAGGCGCGAATGGAACACAGCAACCGTCTCGCCAAAGCGCGAACGGAAGCGCCCGACGGTTTGGGCCGTCAGCGAGATCTCGGGCACAAGCACGCACGCTGAACGGCCGGCCTCGAGCACGCGCTCGATAGCGGAGAGGTAGACCTCGGTTTTACCGGATCCGGTGACGCCGTCGACAAGGACTACGTCGCCGTGCGCATCCAGGCGAGCGCGCTCAATCTGCGCGAGCGCCTGCTGCTGGCCGTTCGTAAGTGCGACCGGCGCTTTACCGCTTGCCGAGGACAGCGTAGTCTGCTCGCTGCAACCGCGCCAGGCACGGCGCTCCTCCACCACCACGACGCCGCGTTTTTCGAGCGCCTTGATGGTCGCCGACATGCTGTTGTAGAGCAGGTTGAGGTCACGCGTCGTGACCGGTCCGCACTGGAGCGCCTCGATGAGCTGACGCTGGCGAACTGCGGTCTTGGGCGGCGTATAGTCAAAGCCCTCGGGCGTAAGCATCACCCAGCGGTTTTGGATAGGCTTGACGGCGGGACGCTCGACCGTCCACGCCCCGTCATCGCCCTTAACAACACGCGGGCTGCCGCCCGGAGGCAAGAACAGACGCAAGCATTCGGAAAGCGTCGCGACATACTCGCGGCTCATCCAACGCGCAATGCGGGCGGCCTCGACGCCAAAGAGCGGTTTGCTGAGGATGGTCTCGATGGGCTTGACGCGCGAGGGGTCGAGGGCGTTGTTGCCTTGCAACTCGCCCAGCCCAGACGCAATGTCGACGATATAGCCCGCGGCCGCACGGTTGCCAAAATGAACTAGGACAGTGGAGCCGATCTGGGCCTCGTTGGCAAGAGACCGCGGAATGCCGTAGGCAAAAGGCTCGGACAGCGCACGGGTGGGAATGTCGAGGACCACGCTCGCGTAGGCGGCCGTGGGCTCGGGCGCAGGCGCGGGCTTGGCCTGCTTGGCCGTGCGGACAGGCTTTACGGAAGCCTGCTTAGGCTCAGGCGAACCAAACAGCGACAGTTGCTCGGCCATGGTCTCTGTACCTCCCACCCCATACGTCTTTAGAAACAAGAGCCCCACTCGTGGTGAGCGGGGCTCGGAAACATGCGTTTGCGCGACTGTTACAGCGCCATCGTGCGGGCGCGGTCGATGCGCGCCAGGCAGTCGTCGCGGCCGACGAGCGCCATGGTCTCGCCCAGCGG
>CATZRJ010000111.1 GCA_958423535.1 uncultured Collinsella sp. | reverse complement strand
TTGCGAATGATCCCAGCGGCAACATGAACAGTCTTCAACAGGAGTCCTCTCTCAATATCATCACGTGGCAGGCTAGCTACCCCTACCTTACACAACGGTAAGGCAAGCGTAAGCCATATCGATGGTAGCTGACTCGTCTTCTTGCGACTATAGATGCCGTAGACTAATCGCAAGAAAGGACTCGGTATGCAAACCACGCACATGGCGACCCCGGTACTGGAGGTCGCGCATCTCGAAAAGGTATATGGAGCGCTGGGCAACGTGACCCGCGCGCTCAACGACGTCAGCTTTACGGTCAACCGCGGCGAATTTGTTGGCATCATGGGCGCTTCGGGCTCGGGCAAGTCGACGTTGCTCAACTGCGTGTCGACCATTGATAGCGCCACGAGCGGCACGATCCGCATCAACGGCCAGGACGTGACGCGCATGAAGCAGGCTAAGCTTTCGCAGTTCCGCCGCGAAGAGCTCGGCTTTATCTTCCAGGACTCCAACCTGCTCGATACGCTCACGGCACGCGAGAACATCGCCCTGCCGCTCACCATTGCCCGCACAAACTCGGCAGAGATCTCGACCCGCGTGCAGGATGTGGCAGCGCGCCTGTCTATCAGTCAGGTGCTCGACAAGTATCCCTACCAGATGTCCGGCGGTCAGCAGCAGCGCGTTGCCGCGGCCCGCGCGCTCGTCACTGACCCCACCATGATCATGGCCGACGAGCCCACCGGCGCCCTCGATTCCAAGAGTGCCCGCCTGCTGCTCGAGAGCCTGGAGGCACTGAATCGCCGCCTGCGCGCCACGGTGCTCATGGTCACGCACGACAGCTTTGCCGCCAGCTACACGAGCCGTGTGCTGTTTATCCGCGACGGCAAGATCTTCACCGAGCTGCGCCGCGGCGACACCGACCGCCGAGAGTTCTTCGACCGCATTATGGAGGTCGTTGCCATGATGGGCGGTGAGGGCTCCGATGCTCTGTAAACTCGCTTGGGGCAACGTCCGCCGTGCCGGCCGCGACTACCTCGTCTACCTTTTGACGCTCACCCTGGGCGTCACGGTCTTCTATGCCTTTAACACCATCTCGATGCAGGTCGACATCGCCGGAATTGATGAAGAGGGCTTGGCGCAGGTTATGGGCAGCATGCTCGGCGACCTGACGTACTTTTTGGCCGGTGTCATGGCCTTTTTGATGGTGTACGCCAATAACTTCATCATGAAACGCCGCAAGAAGGAGTTTGGCCTGTACCAGGTGCTCGGCATGGGGCGCGGGCGCGTCGCCACGATCATGGCGCTCGAGACCGTGATAGTGTCGGTCGTGGCCTTTGTCGCCGGCATTGTGCTGGGTGTGGGACTCTCCCAGCTCATGACGTTCTTTACGGCCTCGCTCTTTAAGACACAGATCGCCAATTTCCACTTCTTTTTTTCGATGCATGCGTTCAATCTGACCCTTGTCTGCATGCTCGTAATGTTTGTGCTCACGCTACTGCTGAACCTTCGCGCCGTGCGTCGTACCAAACTCATCGAGCTTATGGGTGCCGAGCGTCGCAACGAGAGCATCAAGACACGCAACCCCTGGATTGCGATTGCCATCTTTGCCGTGGGCGCGGTGCTTGTGGGCGTGGCCTATTACCGTCTGCTACGTGATGGGTTCCCGCTAACCGCGACGGACAGCAAGCTGCAAGATGCCATGAACCAGTTTGGCATTACGACCGCTATGGTTACCGTGGGCACCTTTGCCCTGTTCTGGGGACTCTCGGGCATGCTCATTAAGCTGCTGCAGAGCCTGCGCAGTGTGTATTGGCGCGGCCTCAACATGTTTACCGTGCGCCAGCTTGCGGCCAAGGTCAACACGGTGTGCTTTTCGATGGGCGTCATCGCGATGCTCCTGTTTTTGGCCATCACCTCGGTGACGTGCGGTATGTCGATTGCCAACGTGATGAACGAGAATCTGGAGCGCTATAACCCTGTTGACGTGTCTCAGACGTATGTCTATTACACGCCCGATACGCTCGACTACTACAAAGAGTACATCAATCCGTCTGAAGCCGATCGCATGGTGCTGGCCGATAGTACGGTCGATTTGTACTCCGCATGGCACGGCGATCCATGGCACGGCGATCGTAAGGGCAAGTCGGCGGACAACAACGACGAGACCGGCAAGAAGGTCGATATCGCCGATGTTGCCGGTGAGCATGTGCAGATCGATTCGTATCTGAGTTACCCATTTGGCGGCTCGAATCCTTCGGTGACCCCAAGTGAGATGTGCAAGATCATGGGCGAAAAGCTTCCCAAGGCGTTCGGGGGTAGCAATGCCGATACGATGGGTCTGTTTGTGACGCCGGCAAGCCAGTACAACAAACTGCGTCAGATGATGGGCGAGGAGCCGGTGCACATCGGTCACGACCAGTATCTGCTCACGTGTGATATGGGCGGCGAGCTGGTCGACCTGTACACCAAGTATATGGCTGGCGGCCATGCCCTTACCTTGGGCGGGCATACGCTCAAGCCCGCAACCGATAAGTCGGACGAAGATACGGCGGCCATCGCCAACTCGGCGATGGGCAGTAATCCGGGTACCGTCGTCGTTGCCGACGAGCTGTTGTCCCAACTTAATCTGCAGCCGTATTCCAGTAGCCTGCTCGTTAACTACAAACAGGGGATGGATACGACCGAGGCAGACGAGAGTATTAAATACACTGTGCTCGACAATCTGCTCGTTGACGGCAAGGAGCCGGGGTCGTGGGGAATCTTCATCACACGCTCCGAGATGTACACGCAAGCAGCGCAAATGAACGGTCTTATTAGCTACCTAGCCATCTACATCGGCTTTGTATTGGTCGTTGCATGCGCGGCAATTCTGTCGATCCAGCAACTCTCCAACGTGGCCGACGGCAGCCGCAGCTATCGTGTGCTGGCGCAGATCGGCTGCGACGACCGCCAGATTCGCCATTCGGTGATGGCGCAGCAAGCGGTGTTCTTCCTGTTCCCGCTGGCGGTGGGCTTGGCGCACTCCTTTGTGGCACTTAAGGTGATCATCGAGCTGGTGAGCATATTCGGAAATATGAGCATCGGCGGCACCGTGGGCCTCACCTGTGCAATCTTCCTGGCAGCATACGGTGGCTACTTCCTGGTGACCTACCTCATGAGCGCCGGCATGGTACAAGCCGCCATAGCCACCCGCTACAGCGAGTAACAAGCGGGCAAAATCGTCGCAAAATCAGAGGCATATGACCGCCGCGAAGGGACTGGGGCCCTCTCGCGGCGGTTATTTTGCCTATCTGGTGCGTTTCGGATGCAAGTGAGTAGACTTTTTTGAACTTGCCGAGCACATCGCGACAAATGATCTATAAAACTGCAGGTCAGAGCTGTGGCGT
>CATZRJ010000110.1 GCA_958423535.1 uncultured Collinsella sp. | reverse complement strand
TCCGCAGGACGCAAGAAGCCCTCGCCGCACGAAGTGCGCAGCGAGGGCTTCTTGCATGTCCGAGGACGCGCCGGAAAGAAAACAAACGGCGGCCCCGGACAACGACTACAGGGCTATCGATTACCCCGTGTTCTGCAATCCTGCCGAGACGCCGGTCACAGTCGAAAGAATCAGGCTCATGTACTCGGCCTTCTTCTCCTCGGCCATCTCGTCCTGATTCATGCGCACCTCGCGAAGGGCGCGGACCTGGGCGATGGACAGAGCGTCGACGTAGGGGTTACGCACGCGAACGGCGCAGCCGAGCACGCGACGACGCTGCAGCGGCCACTCATCACCGACGATGGCAAGGACCCACTTACGGGTGAGCTGCATCTCGGTAAAGACCTTCTTGGACAGATCCTGGCGATCGCCCAGGTGCAGATACATCTTGGCGATGCGCTGGTCGGTCTTGGCGATCGACATCTCGATGTTGTCGATAAAGGTGCGGAAGAACGGCCACTCCTGGTAGGCAGCCTTAAGCTGGTCCAGATCGCCAAACTGCTCGCAGGCGGTGCCCAGACCGTACCAAGCGGCCAGGTTAATGCGCGCCTGGCTCCAGCTGAAGATCCACGGGATGGTACGCAGGTCATCGAGCGACTTGGCGCCCAGACCGCGCTTGGCGGGACGCGAGCCAATCGGCAGCAGACCGACCTCGGTCAGCGGCGTCACGGTCGAGAACCACGGTGTAAAGTCCTCGGTGTTCAGCAGGTCCAGATAGCGTTCATGGCTTGCAGTGTTGAGCTTCTCGGCCATATCCCAGAACTTCTGCGTGGTCTCGGTGTTGGTCTTCTCGACACTCGGGGCCGACTGCAAAAGCGTTGCGGCGGCAACGGACTCAACATGGCGCTGAGCCAGCGTGCGGTTGCCGTAACGGGCAAAGATGACTTCGCCCTGCTCGGTAAGCTTAAAGAAGCAGTTGACCGAACCCTTGGGCTGCGCCAGCACGGCCTTGTTGGCCGGGCCGCCGCCACGGCCCACGGCACCGCCGCGACCGTGCATGAGCACCAGGTCGATATCGTTCTTCTCTGCCCACTTGGCGATGCGCTCCTGCGCGGAGTGCAGCGCGAGCATGGCCGTGGTAGGACCGGCATCCTTGGAGGAGTCGGAGTAGCCCAGCATGACCTCCATGCGGCGGTTGGTCTGGGCAAGGCGCTTTTGCACCACGGGCAGCGTAAGCATCTGATCGAGCACGTCGACGCAGCCCTCGAGGTCCTCGAGCTGCTCGAACAACGGGATCACGTCGAGCTCGGGGACATCCTCCTCGTGTGCAAAGGACAGGTGCGCCAGCTCAAAGACGTCGGCCACATGCTGAGCGCTCTTGGTAAACGAGATGATGTAGCGGTGCGCCATCTTCTTGCCGTAGCGCTTTTGGATGGAGCCGATAGCGCGGAAGGTATCGATGACCTCGCGCGTCATGGGCTGCAGGTCGCCATGGATACCGTTCTCGTGGATATCCTTAAGGGCGCGGGCATGCACCACGGAGTGCTGACGGAACTCCATCTCGACCATATGGAAGCCGAAGGACTCGACCTGCCAGATGATGGTTTGGACCGGGCCGTAGGCAGCACGGACGGCACCGCAGGCGGCCAGCGAACGCTGGACGACGCGCAGGTCATCCAGGAACTCGTCGGCGCTGTGGTACATGGTGTCGGTGATACGACGGACGGTGGCGTTCAGGCGGTCGGCCATGACGAGCATGACGGCGCGATGCGGCTCGTGCTCGGAGATCAGCTCGGCGCGGGCCGTGTAACGAGGGCTCATCTCGACCTGATGGTTCCACAGGTTAATGAGCTCGGCCGACGGCTTGCTGTAGGTAGCCTCGAGCGTGAGGTTGCGGCCGATGTGGCGGCACTTGTCCTCGAGCTTGAGCACCATGTGCGTAAAGTACTTGGCGGCGACCTCACGGCTCACCTTGGCGGTGACGTTGGGGTTACCGTCGCGGTCGGAACCGATCCAGCTGCCGGGATGGAAGAACGCCGGGCACAGCGGCGGCACAGTACCGGCCTTGTCGCCCAGCACCCAATCGTCAAAACGACGATAGATAACGGGGATAACGTCGAACAGCGTGTTATCGAAGATGTCGATGATGGTATCGGCTTCCTCGACCGGCGTGGGCTTCTTGAGCGCGATGGGACTCGTACGCACCAGGGCGTCGATCTCCTGCAGCATATGGCGCTCGTTCTCCACCAGGTCGGAGCCGCCCAGACGCGGACGCTCCTCCAGCAGGTTGGAGATACGGCGGATCTTGCCCTCGACGGCCTTACGACGGGCCTCGGTGGGATGTGCGGTAAAGACAGGGTGGAACTCGAGCTTGTCGAGCAGCTCGTTGGCACCCTCGACACCCAGCTCATTCACCAGCTGGTGATAGGCAACGGTAAGCTCGTTGGCAGGATCGACCTCGGTATCGGTCGACGCACCGGCCTCGCGCTCGCGCAGCTGCGCCACACGGTAGTTCTCCTCCGACAGGTTTGCCAGATGGAAAAAGCTCGTAAAGGCGCGAACGATGACCTGCTGCTTATCGAGCGGCAGGCTGTCGATCAAATCGACGACCTCACGAAATGCCACGGCAGTGGGCTCGTCGGCGGTGGGCACGCCCTGCTCGTCGACGGCTTCGTCGGCAGCGCAGGTACCGGGGTTGCCGGCATTGACCACAATCTCGGCTGTCAAAATCTTGTCGAACAGGTCCGCGATCTCGGGATCATACTCGCTAAGCACACGGCGTTCCAGGCGCAGGAACAGCGCCAGATTATCGCGCAGCTCCTCGGGGATCTCGATCTCGGCGAGACGCTCCCTGGACTCGGCATTCGAGCCGATTCGGTTAACGAGGCGGTTGACCACGGCAGCGACGCGCGCCGCGGCTTCGGGTACAGACTGGTTGCTTAGGTTCTCAGCCACGTTTCCTCCCATTCCTCCTTCTATGCACGTAACATGCGGTATTCATTATAGGCGCTTGAGAAATACTTTCGACACTGATTGCGCTTTACCACACAAAAGTATTTTCTGCATTGCAAAGGTTTTTGCCCTAAATGGTCGTATTTCTCGGTGGGCGGCATATGCAAACGAGGGCATTCCGCATAAATGCGAAACACCCCCGTAACAATAGCTCTCCATGAGCAGGGCACGTTGGCAGGCCCGCAGCTCAAAAAGATGCGCTACAGGCGCTCGCGAACCGCCTCGACGACGTTGGCCAGATCGACGAGAACCTCGTCATGGCTCTGCATGTCGCGCACCTTGACCTTGCCGGCGGCAAGCTCGTCGCCGCCCAGGACCAGGATGAGCTTGGCGCCTACCTTATCGGCCTGCTTAAACTGGGCCTTGAGCGAACGGCCCTGATAGTCGGCCTCGGTCAC
>CATZRJ010000109.1 GCA_958423535.1 uncultured Collinsella sp. | reverse complement strand
CCCGCCGGCGTCACCTTGACGCCCGAGTGCGAGCGTTCGAACAGCGTGATGCCGAACTCGGCCTCGAATCCCGACACCTGCTTGACGAGCGCCGGGGTCGACACGCGCAATTTTGCCGCCGCCCGTGAGAAGCTTCCCAGCTCCGCGGCGGCCGATATGGCCTCGAGTCGTCGATCGTACACGTCAATCTCCTGTTTCCAGACGTATGGCAATGAACTGCCAGGGGGTCGTTTTGGCAGGTCACACACTAAATTAGGGACACATCGTCTTGCGAGCTATAAACCTACAGTTAACGCCATTCTAACAAATATGCAATTCACCTGCGCAAATACAAAGCATACGATAACCAGCGAAAACCACGTGGGTCGGTTAATGGGAGCGACCCACCGGGAGGCACAAGAAGGGAAGTTCCTATGAGCAATTGGCTTAAGCTCGAGGGCGATGTCTGCGCCGTGACTGGCGCGCTCGGCGGTATGGGCGCCGAGATCTGCCGCGAGTTCGCCCGCAATGGCGCCAACGTCGTCATGCTCGACCTAGACGAGGAAAAGGTCAAGGCCGCAGCCGCCGACCTCGCCGCCGAGTTTGGCATCCACGCCGAGGGCTACAAGATGAACGCCACCGACGAGGCCGAGGTTCAGGCCGCCGTCGATGCCACCATCGCCGACTTCGGCCGCGTCGACGTTCTCGTCAACACCGCCGGCATCCTGCGCTTCGCAGCCATGGAAGACCTGCCGTTGAGCGACTGGGAGCAGGTGCTCAACGTCAACCTCACCGGTTACTTCATCACCTCGCAGCGCTTTGGTCGCGAGATGATCAAGGCCGGCCAGGGTCGCCTGGTGCACATCTCGACCGTCGCCAGCCACTCCCCCGAGACGTTCTCGGGCGTGTACAGCTCCACCAAGGCCGGCGTGAACATGATGTCCAAGATGCTCGCCGCCGAGTGGGGCCCCTACGGCGTCCGCTCCAACTGCGTCGAACCCTGCTTCGTTAAGACCCCGATGTCGGCCAACTTCTACGCCGACCCCGAGGTCGAAAAGAGCCGCAGCCGTCTGATCGCCACGCGCCGCATCGGCGAGGTCAGCGATATCGCCAACGCCGTCATGTTCCTGGCGTCCACGCGCTCGGACTTCACCACCGGCGACGCCATCAAGGTCGACGGCGGCTTCTCCAACATGATGGGCGACCTCACCGCCAAGCCCGGCGGCCGTCGCGCCTATGCCGACAACTACCTTAAGAACAAGGGTGTCGAGCTCTGGTCCGATGAGTCCGGCGTCGCCAAGCCGACTGACCAGTAAACCAACCTGACAGGGAGGTCCCGCGGACACGCCCGCTCCTCCCCCGTATCGATCAGAAAGAGTCCAATGGCTTCCACCAACTCCAACAAGGGTCGCGCCGTCGTGCTTTCCGCCGCGTGCGTCACCATGTTCTTCATCAGCTCCATCGCGCTGTATTCCGTCGTAAGCAAGAACCTGCTCGCCGTCTACCCCGAGTGGTCGAGCGCCCTTACCTGGGCCTTCCCGGTCTTTCAGACCATCATGGCCGTGACGGGCATCTTCGCCGGCCGCATCTCCGATAAGATCGGCCCGCGCAACGTCGTTATCGCCGCCGCCGTGTGCTACGGCCTGGGCTGGTTCATGTCCGGCACCGTCACCGAGCCGTGGCAGTTCTACCTGTGGTTCTCGCTCGTCGCCGCCATCGGCAACGGCCTGGGCTACAACCCGGCGCTCACCACCGGCCAAAAGTGGTTCATCGACAAGAAGGGCCTCGCCTCCGGCATCACCCTGGCCGCTTCGACCGCCGGTCCCGCCGTGCTGTCCCCGGTGCTCGCCTCGCTGCTCATCCCGAGCCTGGGCATCTTTGGCGCCCTTAAGGCGCTCGGCGTCATCTTCTTTGTGATGATTGCCGCCTCCGCCCTGTTCCTGAAGGCCCCTGAGGCCGGTTGGCTGCCCGAGGGCTTCGAGGCCCCCAAGGGCGGCGCGCATGCCGGCACCTTCGGCGACCTCACCCCGGGCGAGATGGTCAAGACCCCGCGCTTCTGGGTCCTCATCGTCACCTTCGCCTTTGCCGCCACCGCGGGCACCCTGCTCGTGGGCAAGGTTGCCTCCATCGCCGCCGTCCAGCTCTTCGCCGACCCCACGAGCGCCGCGGCCGTCGCCCTCGGCGGTGTGGTGGTCTCCGTCAACACCTGCGCCAACCTGGTTGGCCGTCTGTCCTTTGGCCAGATCATCGACAAGCTCGGCGCCTATAAGTCGCTGCTCATCAGCCTTGTCGTCACCATCGTCGCACTCGTCATCATGTCGATGAGCTTTACGCAGGCCATGTTCTTTGTGGCGCTCGCCCTGCTCGGCTTTAGCTTTGGCGCCCTGCTCGTCATCTACCCGCCGCTCACCGGTGGCGCCTTTGGCACCAGCAACATCGGCGTCAACTACGGCATCATGTTTTTGGGCTATGCCGCTTCCACCTGGATCAGCCAGCCCATCACCGCCGTGCTGTATCACGCCGAGGCCGGCAGCGCCGCCTATCAGCAGTCCTTCTACGGCGCCATTGTGATCGCCGCCATCGCCGTCGTACTCACCGTCTACATGATGGTCTCCGACAGCAAGAAGAAGTCCGCCTAGTTTTACCGATGCGACAAAGGGACAGCCCCTTTGTCGCATTCCACCGGTCACCAGTATTAAGGAGTCGAAATGTCTGAGCTCAACCCCGTCCGCATTGCCGTTATCGGCGCCGGCGCCATGGGCCGCAACCACATCCGCTTTGTCACCGAGGAGCCCGAGGCCGAGCTCGTCGCCATCGCCGACGCCTTTGAGGGCGCCCGCGCCACGGCCGAGGCCGCCGGCGTGCCGTTTTACACCGATCCCGCCCAGATGATGGACGAGGTCAAGCCCGAGGCCGTCATCATCGCCACCCCCAACGACCTGCACCTGGGCGTTGCCCGCGAGGCTGTGAAGCGCAACATCGTGCCGTTGGTCGAAAAGCCGATCTCCAACGATCTTGAGGATGCCCAGGCCTTCGCCGCCGAGGCCGAGACCGCCGGCGTGCCCGTGCTCGTGGGTCAGCACCGTCGCCACAACCCCTTCGTCAACAAGGCCAAGGAGATCATCGAGTCCGGCGAGCTGGGCAAGCTCACCGTGTCGAGCTTCCACTACATGATCTATAAGAACGACGAGTATTTCGACGTCGAGTGGCGCCGCAAGAAGGGTGCCGGCCCGATCCTGGTCAACCTGGTGCACGACGTCGACCTGCTCCGTTACCTGCTGGGCGAGCCCGTTGCCGTCCAGGGTATGCAGTCCAGCGCCGCCCGCGGTTTTGAGACCGAGGACTCCGCCGTGGTCAACGTCCGTTTTGCCGATGGCGCGCTTGCGAGCATGACCATCTCCGACGCCACCGCCAGCCCCTGGAACTGGGAGGCCACCGCTCGCGAGGATCCGCAGTACCG
>CATZRJ010000108.1 GCA_958423535.1 uncultured Collinsella sp. | reverse complement strand
ACGGCGGCACCAAGCTCGTGTACTTTAAGCGCGAGTTCGCCGGCTTCGCCGTGCACCTGTGCCGCGAGTAACGCACAAGCTGCTATAACTAGCAAAAAGGGATAGAGCCGCGTGGCCCTATCCCTTTATTTATGCCGACGGGCATCCCTACCGCGGCAGGCGAATCGTAAAGCGGCTGCCGACGCCCTCGACTGAGGTCACGCCAATGACACCGCCATGGCTATCGACGATCCACTTGGCAATGGCAAGCCCCAGACCCGAGCCCTGCGCGCCGACATCGCGTGCGTTGTCGGCGCGGTAGAACCGCTCGAACGCGTGAGCTGCGGATTCCTGGTTCATGCCGATGCCCTCGTCCTCAACACTTATGTCGATCGTGCCCGTGCCCGCATCGGGCGTTATACCAAATGTGACGGTCGTTCCCGCATCCGAGTACTTGGCGGCATTTTGCACGATCACGCGCAGAGCCTGCTTCACGAGCGCCACGTCGACAGGCGCGTCGCAGCACGGGTCGTTGGCAAATGCAGCGTCAAAAGCCAGCCGATACGTGTGCGCGGCGTCGATCATCTGCGATTCCTCGCACACCTCGCCGACCAGTGCGGCCAGGTTGGTATGCGCACGCCGCAGGACCGTGCGCCCGGCATCGCCGCGTGCCAAAAACAGCAGCTGTTCCACGAGCTCCTGCATGTGCTCGCTTTCGGCCTTGAGGGACGCGATGGATTCTGCCAACACGTCCGGGTCGTTTTTGCCCCAGCGGTCGAGCATGTTTACGTAGCCCTGAATCACCGCGATGGGCGTGCGCAGCTCGTGACTTGCATCGTTGACAAAGCGCATCTGCTGCAGCTTGGCCTCTTGCATCTGGCGCAGCAGGCGGTTGAGCGCGACCTCGATGCTTGCCAGGTCGGCGTCGCCGGTGGTTACGCTCGGCGAGTCGACGCTTGCGCGCTCGATGGCCTGCTCCAGTGTTTCCATCTTGCCGCCGGCGAGTTGCATGCGGCCGAGCTCATCCACGCGCAAGGCAAGGTCGTTGAGCGGTGCCATGGTGCGGCGCACGCGCCTCGCGCCGCCGAGCATGTTGAGCACGCTGATGACCTGCCAACCCACAACGACAAGGTAGAGAGGCCATAGTGCGACGAGGTCCTGCGCAAGGGGGAAGGTCTTGGTGGTACGCGCAAGCTCGACGGCATAGGTGAGCGTTGTCAGGTCCCAGCCGCGCGCGGGCGTCAGCGACATGCCGTGAACGGTGGCGCTGGGAATCCAGCCTGCGGTAAACGCGCTGTCGGGCAGCGTCTGGTTGTATCCATAGACGAGGATCGCCGCCGCAATCACCATCAGCAGCAGATCGAGCCAGACGTAGCTTATCAGGCGGCGCCACATATAGCCCCAGTTGATGGCGCGGGCGATGGAGGTGACGCGCTTGGCCTCGGCGTTACGCACGGCAGACATAGCCCACCCCGCGCACGGTTTGGATGATGCGGGCGCCGCCGGCGTCTTCGATCTTGGCGCGCAGGTGCGCGATGTGTACGTCGACGTTGTTGGTGTCGCCCACGTATTCGTAGCCCAGTGCCTCGTGCGCGATGCGCTCACGCGTGAGCACGGTTTCGGCATGTGCCATAAGCAGTGCGAGGACATCGAACTCGCGGGCAGTCAGCACGATGGGCGAGCCGCCGACCGTGACTTCGCGGCGGTTGGGGTCGAGCGCAACCGAGTCAACGGTAAGTGCGGCGGGGGAGGGCGTGGCAGCGGTCTGGACCGTGTCGGTTGCCGGGGACATTGTGGCGATACCGGCGGCCGTGCCGCTCGATGCGCCAGCCTCGGCGCTGGCGCCGCCAACGCCCGAAGCCGCCCGCACGGCTTCCGAGCGCTTCAGCGCCACGCGGATCCGTGCGAACAGCTCCTCGATCGCAAACGGCTTGGTCAAGTAGTCGTCGGCGCCGGCATCGAGCCCGGCAACCTTGTCCATCACGGCATCGCGCGCGGTGACCATGATCACCGGCACATCCTTGTGCTTGCGGACACGCCGCAGGACCTCCATGCCGTTGAGCTGCGGCAACAGCACATCGAGCAGAATCAGATCATAGTCGCGCTCCAGCGCCAGGTCCACGGCGGTGCGGCCGTCGGCGGCGTGCTCCACCTGGTAGCCCTCGTGCTCCAGCTCAAGCGTCACAAAGCGGGCGATTTTCTCCTCGTCCTCTACGATCAGGATCCGTGCCATGTGTGCCCCCGTCTGCGATTACTTGTCGTCGTTCAGATTTTGTTTGATGTCGTCCGCGGCGTCGGCGGCGTGATTCATAAGGTTGTTGATGCTACCGGGCACGTCGCCGTCGCTGTCGATGCGGTAGCGCATGCCAAAGAACAGGCCAATCAGCATCAGCCAAATCGTAGCGCCCCAGGCAAACAGCGCGATGATGGGAATCAAGATGGGAATGTTGAGGACGATCGCATCGCGGCGCGTGGCGATGAACTTGGTGTCCAGGCTCAGGCGGAAGAGCTTTTTGAGGTACTCCCACACGCTGTCCATTTTCTTGGAGAAGTCGGTCTTTTCGCTCGACTTTTCGTAGGCGGCCTGCGCGGCGACCATCTCGGCCGAAGGCTCATCGACCGGCGCGGACTCGGTGGCGGCGTGCGCCGACGTGGTCTGGGTCTTGCCCTGCGACTCGAGCCAAATGATGGCATCCAGTACGTTGCCGTCGGCAGCGTCGAGCGCCGCCTTGGCATCGGTGTAGCTCACGTTGCACTTGGTGCGGATGGTTTCAACTTTTTCGAGGTCGTCCATGACCTGTCCTTTCGTTCGATGGGCGCGACGCCGGGCGATCTGCCCGGGCGCGAGCGTTGCGTTCGGCGGCTTGCGTTGCGCGGCGCCGCCCCGCCCTTGGTCGAACTCTATAGTGCAGGTTATAGATTAAGCGATTCTTGAGCCAAGATTAATGTTGGATGAGTTTTTGGGTGGCGGTGGGAAAAGTATTAGACCTCGATAGCGGGGGATGGGGTGCCGGTGCAAAACGGCGTCAAAGGTTGGTCGAGCAGGCGGTTTCTCCATTGATGTCCGCACGGCATGTGACACTTACCCTGCCGCCCCGCTCTGCCGCGGCGGCATGCATCTGAACAGCGACCCTCTAAGGAGTTCGATACCGATGAGTGACAACGCAGAGCATCTCGCAAAGAAGCGCGTCAAGGACGCGGGGCCGTGCCTCGCGCTGTGCGTAGCCGGCGCAGCGGTCGCGCTGCTGGCTGTTCTGGGGCCATTCGACGTGCTCCGAAGTGCCAGTTCCCTGCACGTTTGCATGGCCCTTGCCGGCGCCATGATGACCGGCGGCGTACTCGATCTGATTTTTTGGGTGCTTGACCCGTTTGGATGGAAGAACGAGGGGTAGGTCCCAAAGGATGGAAGGGCTGGAACGGTTGGCTTAGTGATCGTGCAGAATGTGGGCTAGCGACTTACAGGGAAGTGGTGATCCGATGACGGTCTATGTGACGGGCG
>CATZRJ010000107.1 GCA_958423535.1 uncultured Collinsella sp. | reverse complement strand
ATCAACCTCATGAGCAACGCCATGCGCTACACCCCCGAGGGCGGTTGGGTCGTGGTGTCGGTGCTCAGTGACCGCAAGCATGTCAGTATTGCCGTTTCGGATACCGGTATCGGTATTGCCAAGGACGACCTGTCGCGCATCTTCGGGCGATTTTGGCGCGCAGATGCCAGCCGCGCCCGCGAAGCCGGCGGCCTGGGCGTTGGCCTCGCCGTGACCAAGCAAATCGTCGAGCGTCACCATGGCTACATATCCGTGGAGTCGGAGCTTGGAAAGGGTACGACTTTTACGATTCATCTGCCTCGCGAGCACACGGCGGACGCGGCATCTACTACAATGGAGCACTAGCTTTTCGCTATTCGGTGAAGGAGGGGCCGCGTTCCTGCCGCTCCGAGTTTGCGAAAACATGCGGGAAAGAACCCGCATTTCTGTCGTATTTAGGTAAGGAGTGACTCACGTGACAACGATGGAGCGTCGTCCGGATTCCCGTGGCAAGGTTCGTGATATCTACGATGCCGGTGAAAACCTGCTGATGGTCGCCACCGACCGCATTTCTGCGTTCGACTTTATTCTCCCCGACGAGATTCCGTTTAAGGGAGAGGTGCTCAACCGCATCTCGGCATTCTGGTTCGACAAGTTTGCCGATATCGTCCCCAACCACCTCGTCTCCATCGATCCGGCGGATTTCCCCGAGGAGTTTGCCGAGTATCGTGACTATCTCGCAGGCCGCGCCATGCTGGTTAAGAAGGCCCAGACGATTCCCATCGAGTGCATCGTCCGCGGCTATCTGACCGGTTCGGGCAAGAAGACCTACGACGAGAACGGCACCGTCTGCGGCATCCAGCTGCCCGAGGGTCTGACCGAGGCCTCCAAGCTTCCCGAGCCGCTGTTCACGCCGTCCACGAAGGCCGAGATCGGTGATCACGACGAGAATATCTCGTTTGAGCGTTGCTGCGAGATCGTTGGCGAGGACATCGCCAGGCAGATTCGCGACCTGTCTCTCAAGATCTACAAGGCTGCTGCCGAGTATGCAGCGACCCGTGGCATCATCATTGCCGACACCAAGTTTGAGTTTGGTGTTATCGATGGCAAGGTCACGCTGATCGACGAGTGCCTCACGCCCGACTCCAGCCGTTTCTGGCCTGCTGCCAGCTACGAGGAGGGCAAGATCCAGCCTAGCTACGACAAGCAATTCGTCCGCAATTGGCTCAAGGCCAACTGGGATATGACGGGGGAGACCCCGCACCTGCCCGCCGAGGTCATCGATGGCACGTCCGAGCGCTATCGCGAGGCCTTCCAGATCATCACGGGCTCCCAGTTCACAAGCATGAAGGAGAACGCATAAGTGAGTACCCGTAGCGCCACGAACAAGCGCACGCAATCCCACGAAGTTACCGGGGTTGCGCGCAAGTCCGCCGCATCTGCTAAACCCGCCCGCCAAGCAGCGAGCTCCGTTCGCGTCGTGCCGGCTTCGTCTAAAGCTCGCCGCAAAGAGCTCGAGAAGGGTGAAAACCTGGAAGGCCTTTCCAAGGAGGAGAAGCGCGCCCGCAAGGCCAAGCAGCGTGCTCGCGAGGATCGTATCTATACGGTGTCGAATATCCTTCTCAAGCAGGATGAGGACTACACCAAGCGCCGCCGTATTTGGTGGGCTGTGCTCGCTATCGGCATGGTGCTCGTCGTGGCAATTTGGGCTTCGCTCTACTTCATTCCCGGCGGCACGGTGTCCAGTCCTGTTCAGATGGTCGGCATCGTTTTGTCCTATGTCATCATCCTGGGTGACTTTATCTACGACTTCGCTCGTATTCGTCCCCTGCGCAACATGTACCGCACGCAGGCCGAGGGCATGTCCGAGAACAAGCTCAACGCTCTTATCGAGCGCGCAGCTGCCGAGGAGGACAAAAAGGACTCCAAGAAGAAGTAGCGTTTGCATACATACTTATCGCTAAGATATAAGGCGCGTCGTTTTTGCGGCGCGCCTTTTTACTGTTCTATATATAGATAGATGGAGTGGCACATGATTCGAGTTGCCCTGACGGTTGAAGAAGCTCTGGAGGGCATGAAGGCCCTGGAGCCCAAGATTAAAAACTATGCGCGTCTCGTTGTTCGCAAAGGCGTAAACGTTAAGCCCGGTCAGGAGGTCGTCGTTCAGTCTCCCGTCGAGTGCGCGTCATTTGCGCGCGTAGTGGTTGAGGAGGCTTATGACGCCGGTGCCGGCCACGTGACGGTCATCTGGGCTGACGATGCCGTGACGAGGCTTACGTACGAGCATGTCGAGAAAAGCTATTTTGAGCAGACGCCCGAGTGGAAGCGCATGCAGCTGGATTCGTTGGCTCAGGACGGTGCCTGCTTTATCTTTATCGAGGGTGCCGATCCCGCTGCTCTGAAGGGTATTGACCCCGCTAAGCCTGCCGCGGCATCCAAGGCAAGGAACACGCAGTGCAAGATTTTCCGCCGCGGACTGGATTACAACATCAACCCGTGGTGCATTGCCGGTGCGCCGGTTGTTACCTGGGCGCGCGAGGTGTTCTCGGATGACCCGGATGAGGTTGCAGTCTACAAGCTGTGGAATGCGATTCTGCATACCACCCGTGCTGACGGCCAAGATCCGGAGAGCGACTGGGAGCTTCACGATGCAGCGTTTGAAAAGAACCTGCGCTTTCTGAACGAAAATCGTTTCGACTGCCTGCGCTATACCGCTTCGAATGGAACCGACCTGGTAATCGGTATGACGAAGGGGCATGAGTGGGCCGGCGGTAAGGGTAAGACTCCCGACGGTCATCCCTTCTTCCCCAACATCCCCACCGAGGAGGTCTTCACCTCGCCCGATCGTATGCGTGCTGACGGAATCGTCTATTCCGCAATGCCGCTTATCCATCACGGTAACAAGGTCGACGATTTTTGGATCAAGTTCGAGAACGGTCGTGTGGTGGATTACGATGCCCGTGTGGGCAAGGAAACACTTGCGAGCATTATTGACACCGATGAAGGTGCTGCTCATCTGGGTGAGGTTGCGCTCATTTCCAAGAACACGCCGATTCGCGAAAGTGGCATTCTGTTCTACGACACGCTTTATGACGAGAACGCCAGCTGCCATCTTGCGCTGGGAGTCGGCTTCCCCGAGTGCATCGAGGGTGGATATGATATGTCCAAAGAGGAGCTCTTGGAGCATGGCGTCAACGTTTCGAGCACGCACGTTGACTTTATGATTGGCACGGACGACATCGATATTGTGGGCATTACGCCCGATGGACGCGAAGTTGTGATTTTCCAGAACGGCCAATGGAGTTGGGAATAGTCCCAGACCGTGGTACAATGCCACCCGCGGGCCGTTAGCTCAGCTGGCAGAGCAGGGGACTTTTAATCCCAAGGTCCAGGGTTCGAACCCCTGACGGCCCACCCAAAGATTGTTGAGACGGTCAACTTCGGTTGGCCGTCTTTTTTGTCGCCCTTTCATGGGTTCGAACCCGTCGGGGCGCGGAGCTGAGTAAACGCGTGAGCGTTTGCCAGCGCAGCGCGCAAGGCGCGAA
>CATZRJ010000106.1 GCA_958423535.1 uncultured Collinsella sp. | reverse complement strand
TCCCTTGCGGCGTAGTTCTTATTTAAGCCGTCCAAGTTTTGGGGTGCAGTTCAATGTTCAAGAAACGAGGGGGCGGTTCAATTTCGGGACGGGGATTAAATAATCATTCGGAGCAAATTTATTTTTATCCCCGTCCCAGAAAAATCATCGAGCGTGGTCTTGGACAAACAGTCTAGTTGCGCTTGAGGTGGACGACCGTTTCGCAGTGGAAGGTTTGCGGGAACAGGTCGACCGGCGTGATCTTGACGGGGGAGAAGGTGCCTTCCTCGACAAAGCGCTTAAGGTCGCGTGCCAGGGTGGCAGGGTCGCAGCTCACATAGGCGACATCGCGCGCACTCGTGCTAGCGATGAGGTCGATGGCCTTGGGTGCCAGACCTGCGCGCGGCGGATCGACCACCAGGACATCGGCATCCTGGTCGGGGAACTCGTGCACGGCATCGCCGCCGATGACGTCGACGTTGTCGAGCTTGTTGATCTCGAGGTTACGGCGCAGGTCGCGCACGGCCGGACCGTAGGCCTCGACGGCGGCGACAAAGTCGCAGCGGCGGGCGAGCGGCAGGGTAAAGGTGCCGGCGCCGCAGTACAGGTCCACGGCAAGCTCGTCTTCCTGCGGGTCGAGGGCGTCCATAACGAGCTCAATCAAAAACTCGGCGCCCTTGGTATTGACCTGGAAAAAGGATGGGGCGGACAGGCGCATCTGGCCGTCAGCGATGTTCTCAGTCCACGAGCCCTCGCCGGCGAGCATCTCCACCTTGGAAACGCGGCGGGCCTTCTTCTCGCCCTTGCTCATGACGCGCACGACGCTCGTGGGGTGTGCGGCGCCTGCCAGCACGCGCGAGACCTGTGAGCGCGGGAAGGAGCCTGTGGGCGTCCAGAGCGCGACCTCGAGTGCCTTGGTGCGACGCGAAGCGCGAATGCCCACGCGCTCCAGACCCAGGTTGTGGCTGCCGCTCAGATAGTTGAGCGCGCCGACGACCGATTTGAGCGTCTTGGGAAAACGCTTATCGAACAGCGGGCACGAATCGACGGTCACGATCTTGCTGGGGTCGACGCCGTGCATGCCAAGGCGAACACGGCCGTTAACGAGAGTGGGCTCCAGCTCAATTTTATTGCGGTAGCCCCAGTCGTCCTTGGTATGGCGGATAGGCTGGACAAGATCGTTGACCTGCTCGGGGGTGAACTTGCCAATGCGCTCGAGCGTGGAGCGCAGGTTTTGCTCTTTGGCGGCAAGCTGAGCGGAGCGCGATAGATTGCCCCACGAACAGCCGCCGCAGATGCCCACGAAGGGGCAGGGGGGCTGAATGCGATCGGGACTCGGCTCCAGAATCTCGGTCGTGCGGGCGCGCATAAACGACTTGCCGTCCTGCACGATCTCGGCTTCGACGGTGTCGCCTGCCACAGCGCCCTGCACAAAGACGGCCTTGCCGTTGTCGGCATGTGCCAGACCGTCGGTGCCGTACGTCATCGATTCTATGGTGAGCTTCATATTCCTGCCTGTCATTCGCGTTGCTGTTCGCACCATGGTAGCAGGGAAAAGCGCCCCGCATCCGAGGCTTTCCTCAAATGCGGGGCGCTTCTACAAACTGCTTCTACAAACGACTATTTCGTCTTGCCGGTAATGAGCGTCTTAAGACCCAGACCGATCAGGCCCAGACCCATGCGCACGCGACCGGGGCGATGGCGTTCGATGGCATTGGCTTTGCCAGCGGGCTTATCGCGACGGGCACTCGTCTCGGGTACGGGCTTGGTGACCTGCGGCTCGGGCCGAGGTGCAGGTGCGGGCTCGGGCTCAATGACGGTCGCCTGGACCTTCTGAACCTCGGGTGTGGTCGGCTGCGGCTTAGGATCAGGGGTGGGCTTTGCCTCGGCGGCGGGCTCCGGAGTCGCGGTAGCGGGCTCGGGCGCTTTCTCCACGGCGGGCTCTGCGGCAGCCTCGGGCTCATTCACCGGGAGAGCGGCAACCGCTTCCGGTTTGGCAGCCGCCCCATGTTCAATCTCGTCCTGGATAACTTTTTCGGCCACACGTTCCTTCTCCTGTACGCGCTGCTGCGCGGCGGCCTCGGCGTTGCGATAGGCACGCTCCAGCAGGGCTTCCTGCGAGTTGAAGGGCTTCTCACCCTCTGCACGCTCCACGGGGACCCAGGTGCCGTCGCTCGTGAGGCTGCGGGCCTTCACGTTGTCGCGCAGCTGCATGCCCATGTACTCGTGCACCAGGGCGCGGCAGGTGGGGTCGAGCACGGGGAAGGCGATCTCCACGCGGTGCTCGGTGTTGCGCGTCATCATGTCTGCCGAGCTCAGGTAGATCATGTCCGAGTCCACGCCAAAGGCATAGACGCGCGCATGCTCCAGAAAGCGTCCGACGATGGAGCGCACGTGCACGTTCTCGGTCTTGCCCGGAATACCAGGCTTGAGGCACGAGATACCGCGGATGATCATGTCCACGCGCACGCCGGCACACGATGCTTCGGCAATCTTGTCGATGACCTCGCGGTCGGTAAGCGAGTTGAGCTTAAAGAACACGCGGGCGGGCTCACCGACAAGGGCGCGCTGGATCTCGCGGTCCAGGCCACGCATGATGAGCGGCTTGAGGCCCACGGGCGCCACGCCCAGGAAGCGGTAGTCGCCGCGCAGGTTGCCCAGCGACAGATTGCGGAAGAACAGGTTGGCGTCCTCGCCGATGCCGGGGTGGGCGGTCATGAGCATAAAGTCGCTGTAGAGCTTGGCCGTCTTCTCGTTAAAGTTACCGGTTCCCAAAAGCGTGAGTCGGGTGAGCGCCATGCCCTCGCGATAGGTGAGCTGGCAGATCTTTGAGTGGCACTTAAAGCCCTCGGAGCCATAGATAACGGTGCAGCCCGCTTCTTCCAGACGCTCGGCCCACTCGATGTTGTTTTGCTCGTCAAAGCGGGCGCGAAGCTCCATGAGCACCGTGACCTCTTTGCCGTTCTCGGCAGCATCGATCAACGACTCGCACAGACGGCTCTGCTTTGCCACGCGGTAGAGCGTGATGCGCAGCGAGATGCACTCGGGGTCGTAGGCTGCTTCGTGCACCAGGTCCAAGAACGGGTTCATGGCCTCGTAAGGGTAGAAGAGCAGCTTGTCGTGCTGCAGGACCTGCTCGCGGATGGAGCGGGCCATATCGATGGTGGGGTTGGGCTGCGGCTTAAACGGCGTAAAGAGGAGCTCGTTGCGCAGGTGCTCGGGAATCTTGCCCTCGATGCCAAAGACGTAGCCCAGGTCAAGGGGGATATCGCAGGTAAAGACCGAGCGGCGAGAAAGCTCGAGCGCCTTGCGGATGGTCTTGAGCGTTGGCTTTTCGAGCGAGCCCGATACGGCGAGCACCACTGGCTGCAGGCGCAAGCGTTTCTTGAGGATGCGCTTCATGTGCTGGCGGTAATCTTCCTCCTCCTCGACGCCCTCGCCGTCCGGGTCGATATCGGCATTGCGGGTGACGCGGATCAGCGCGCGATCCATCGGCTTATAGGAGCCAAAGCAGCTGTCCAGGCAGGCGAGGATGACGTCCTCGAGC
>CATZRJ010000105.1 GCA_958423535.1 uncultured Collinsella sp. | reverse complement strand
GCCGCCACGGTCGCCTTCTTCGCCGAAGGCTACGAAAAGCTCCGTGCCCGCCGCTCCTAACCTCAAGGCGGGGTGGGCTTACTGAAGCGAGCGAGCGCGTTCGATGGCGTAGGCGAGCGACAGCTGCTCCATCTCCGGGGCGCATTTGTAGCTCAGTCCGGTGAGAGCCGTCACCTTATCGAGGCGATATCGAATCGTGTTCGGGTGCTGGCCAGTCTGCTTGGCGGTTTGCTCGATACGTCGGTCGTTCTCGATGAATGCGGCGAGCGTGGATTCCAGCTCACTGCCATGCTCGCTGTCGTGCTCGCGTATCGGCGAGAGGATCGCCTCCGAGAACGATCGCATCTCCGGGGTTTCCGCAAAAGGCATCACGGTTCTCAGGATGCCGAGCTGCGCATAGCGCACAGGACCTTCGGCTCGTTGACAAGATAGGCGCTGTGCGTAAATCGCCTGCGAGATCGCCTGCGCCACCGCCTCGTCTCCAAACAGAACATCGCTGATGCCGAGCCCTACCGCTCCGCCATCGATACCGCTAGCCTCGATGAGCTCCGTGAGCGCCTGCACGATTCGCTCCACATCGAGCGTCTGCTCCGAGTCGCTTGTCGCTACGAATAGCAGACCTCCGTCATAGGGTGCCAGCATGTTGTGGCATCCGGCGAGGGTCGATTTTGCACAGAGACGTTCGATTTGCAAAAACGTACGCGGGTCGAGGGGCTCTGCAAACGATGCGAACAGGGCGACCGCTTCGTCCAGAAATGACGGGTTGAGGCCTCGGATGCGTCGGCAGATGGACTCGGGCGATACATCTGTCCTCAGGGCATCGATCTCGCGCTGTGCGAAGTCGATGGACGCGAGCTGCTCGATATGCCGTTTGACCTCATAGATGACGCTGTCAAAGAACAGTGAGTCGTCGGTCGTGAGAAAGACCGGGTAGTGCCGCGCGTTGGCGTAGCGGATGGCTTGGTCGGGAATCGGGATGTGCAGGACGTTTTTGATGATAAGACCGCTCGTTCCCTTGGCGACGAGGTATTTCACGGCTTCAGTGATGAGGTATGGGTCGTCCTTCGCATAGAGGAAGGTGCTGAGGACGATTTCGTCTGAGCTGAAGTTGGCGCGCTGGTACTTGTTCTTGAGGCCGGGCATAAGTTCATAATCGAGGATCCCGACGCCAGAGACGGCACGCGAGACGCCATCGCTGCCGGCGATTAGACGGACCGACCCCTCATATTCCCGTGAGAAGTCCGAGATGGTGTATAGCATCAACATCACCTTGTAAATCACTACAATAAGTACAGGTATAAATAGGATAATCGCACATCCGTATGCCTTTGATGCGGGAAATAGTTCAAATACATGCTGATAGAACGAAAAATCAGATCGAGAATAGTTGTAGATTCCAACAAGAAATGATCCTTGGCGGCATCGTTACTAAACCGTACAGTGAAGCAACGTAAAGCTTTCGCTGAGAGGAGCGATGATGGGGCAGATGGTGGTGCTTTCGGCCGAGGAAGTTTCCAAGGTGCTGACGATTGAGGATGCAATCGCTGCCGTGGAGGAGGCATATCGCCAGAAGGCAACGGGCAAGGGTGTTGCGTGGCCGATGGTATATGAGCAGTTCGAACCCGGCGTGTCCGATATGGATATCCGCTCGGGCGAGTTAGCGGGAAGCGGCCTCTTCGGTCTCAAGCTCACTGCTTGGTTCTCTCAGAATTCCAAAAAGGGGCTGCCCGAGATCTTTGGCACCACGCTGCTGTGCGACAGCGCGACGGGAGAGCCGTTGGCGCTGCTCAATGCCTCCGCCGTCACTGGACTTCGCACCGGTGCCGCCGCTGCGCTCGGTGCCAAGTGGCTGGCTCGGGCGGATGCGTCCAAACTGCTTGTTGCGGGTGCCGGCCACATGAGCATCTATATGGTGGCGGGCGTGCTCGCCGCCTGTCCCAAAGTGAGCGAGGTCAAGGTGTGGGAGCCAGTTTCCGATGCCGCGCCCGAGGCCCGCGTCGAGCGCATGCGAGACGAGGTCGCCCATATCTTGGGCGCCTGCGAGCATGCTCGCGAGGCATCCACCTATTCCATCGAGGCGACGGCCGACGGCCAAGGCGCCGCGGCAGAGGCCGACATCATCGTGACGATCACGCCGGCGACCAAGCCCATCATCCCCGATGCATGGGTGCGCCCCGGTACGCATATCTCCTGCGTCGGTGCCGACATGCCCGGCAAGCAGGAGCTCGCCTCGGCGCTTGTCGCCCGTGCCGCTGTTTACGTCGACGACCGCGAGCAATCGGTCGCGTCCGGCGAGCTGGAGATTCCGGTTGCCGAGGGTGCCATCACTCCCGAGGACATCAAAGCGGAGCTCGGCGAAGTCATCGCCGGCACGGCTACGGGGCGTTCGGATGACGAACAGGTGACGGTGCTCGATACGTCGGGCATCGCCGTTCAGGACCTTTCGGCATCGAAAATCGCCTACGACCGCGCCGTCGAGGCGGGGCTGGGCACCGTGGTGGAACTGTAAGAAAGCCAAGGAAAGGAAACGACAATGCAGATCAAGGATTTCGCCGTCGAGCAGTGGATGAACGAGTGGGAGACCAAGTGCACCCACAACGTTGCGGAGACGTGCGTCTACTCCCTCACGCTCGACCAGCTGTTCGAGCTTACGAACACCGACAAGAAGGCGTGGCTCGATAGCCTGTGCTCGCGCCGATTCACCTACGGAGACATCGAGGGGCAGCCCGGCTTCCTCGAGGGGGTCGCGCGTCTCTATAAGACGGTCGAGCCCGGGCATATCGTGCCCACGCACGGCGCGACCGGTGCCAACTCCCTGGTTATTTCCACGCTCGTCGAACCGGGCGATCATGTAGTCTCCGTCAAGCCCACCTACCAGCAGCTTTACTCGATTCCCGAGATGTGTGGTGCGAAGGTCGATATCCTTCAGCTCGATCGCAAGAACGGCTACCACGTCGACGTCGACGCGCTCGATGCCCTGGTGACCGACGATACCAAGCTCATCTGCATCAATAACCCGGACAACCCCACGGGCGCCCTGCTCGACACCGATACGCTCAAGGCGATTGTCGAGGTCGCGCGCAAACACGACGCGTGGGTGCTCTGCGACGAGGTCTACCGTCTGCTTACTCAGACGGATGAGTACTCCGAGTCCGTGATCGACCTGTACGACAAGGCCGTCGTCACCGCATCCATGTCCAAGGTCTGGTCGTTCGCCGGCCTGCGTCTGGGCTGGGCGGTCACCAAGAGCCCGGAACTTCGTCGCGCGCTGCTCTCGCATCGCGACTACAACCTGATTTCTGCCGGCATATTCAGCGAGACGGTGGCGGAGCTGATTCTGGGCAACGCTTCCGTGATCCTTGAGCGCAGCCGTCGCATCGTCCGTCAGAACCTTGCTGTTCTGGAGAAGTGGGTCGAGAGCGAGCCGCACCTGTCGTTCGTCAAGCCCGAGGCGGGTACCACTGCGCTCGTGTATTACGACTACGACATCGACTCCAGGACGTTCTGCATCGACATGATTAAGAAGTCCGGCGCGCTCGTCACCCCGGGCGATTGCTTCGAGGAGCCCAAGAGCATGCGCATCGGCTATGCATA
>CATZRJ010000104.1 GCA_958423535.1 uncultured Collinsella sp. | reverse complement strand
GCGCCTCCTGCGGCACGTAGGCAACCTGGCGGCGCAGGCTCTGCTGCGTGCAGCGAGAGACGTCCTGGCCGCCCACGAGCACGCGGCCGCCCTGAACGTCGTCCAGGCGCAGCAACAGCTTGGTGAGTGTCGTCTTGCCCGAGCCCGATTTGCCCACCAGACCCACGCGCTGGCCTGCCGCCACATGGAGCGTCAGGTCGTTGAACACGCTCTCGCCCGCCGCGGCGTCACGGTATGCAAAGCTCAAGTGCTCAAAATCAATCGCGCCCTCGCGCACCTTGAGCTCGGGGGCATTCGCGTCGTCTGCCACCAGACGTGGCTCGTCCAGCACGCGCGTCATCTCGGCCGCATCGCCCAGCGCGCGATTGATGCGCTGCATCATGGAGCTCACGTAGTTCAGACGCATGGTGAGGTTGTACGTATAGGTAAAGATCATGACGAGCGCGCCGGCCGAGATGCCAAACCACGCGTTGCCGCCCGCGACGAACACGCTCACCACGGCCATGGTGATGACGATAAGGCCCGAGGTCGTAAAGTTGCGCTGCATCATGGCGTGCATCGATACCGTCTCGGCGTCGCGCGCGGCACGGTCGGCGGTATCGAATAGGTCGCGCTCAAAGTCCTCGCGCCCACAGGTCTTGACGGCCAGGATATTCGTGACCGCGTCGGACAGCACGCCCGACAGTTTGTTCTGCGCGGCGGACGTCGCGGCCGAAAGCGGCATGATGCGCTTGTACATAAGCCAGACAAACGCGATGTAGACGACCATAATGCCCACCAGGATCACGGTAAACGTCGGCACCACCGGGGCGAGCGCCGCCACCGTGCAGACAACCGAGGTGATGGTGGGAATGAGCGAATACACCGTCACGTCCACCAGACCCGTATAGCCGCTCATAAAACGACTCGTCTGGCTCACGAGCGATCCGCCAAAGCGGCTGGTGTGGAATGTCATGGATTGATTGGAGAGTGTGTCAAAGCACAGGCGCGCCAAGTGATAATTACCCGCAATCTCGAGCTTGTAGACGGTGTAGTCCTGCAGCTTGGAGAGGATTTGGCCCACTAGGTTAACGAGCACCAGCGCCAGAATGTAAGGGCCAAAGACCTCAAACACCTGGTCACCCGCCACGGGGCCGGCCTGAACGCGGTCAACGATAAGGGCCATCACGTAGGTGTTGGCAAACGTGAGCAAAAAGATGTAGCCCGCCGACGAGAACACCGAGAGAAAGACAATCAGCGGTTGTGTGCGCGTGACGTCCCAAAAACGCTGCAGCGTGCGGCGAACGGTGGAGCGTTTGAGCGGACTAGTGCTTCTCTGAGACATGGGCTTCCTTTCGCATCTGATAGGGCGAAACGCCATTGTTGCACACTAAAGCGCACTTCAGGCAAGCACGATGCGAAAAGCGCCCGCGCCGTGCTTGCGCAGGCGCCCCACCGTCAGATGCAGCTAGTCCTCGTCTTTTTGGTCTGCGAGCAGGCTCGCAGACGTGAGCCCCAAGATCTCGTCGGCCTCCCGCGCGTCTTCCAGCGCGTCGATATCCTTGAGTTTGCGCTCCATAACGTTGGTGCGTGTGGTGATGATGCCCTCGACCGTTTTACCCGCGGTCTCGATCTGCTGCTGGGCGCGGCGCAGCGCCGCCTGATAGCGCGGCAGCTCGGCCTTGACGGCAGAGAGCACGCGCAGCACGTCGTCGGTACGTTTTTGCAATTTAAACGTCTGGTAGCTCATCTGCAGGCTGTTGAGGATGGCCGCCATGGTGCTGGGGCCGGCAACGTTGACGTGATAGTCGCGGCCCAGGGTCTCGATAAGCCCGGGACGGCTGACGACCTCGGCGTACAGACCCTCAAACGGAACGAACATGATGCCAAAATTGGTCGTCGCGGGCACGCTCAGGTACTTTTCGCAGATGTCCTTTGCCTCGCGCTTCACCATGGCGTCGAGCGTCTTGCGCGCGGTGGCCACAGCCTCGGCATCACCCGACTCTTGCGCGTCGAGCAGATGCTCGTACGCGTCGCCCGGGAATTTGGAGTCAATCGGCAGCAGCGCGGGATCGCCCTCGTCCACCGGCAGCTTGACGGCAAACTCAACGCGCTCCGAGGCGCCGGGCTTGGTGGCGACATTTTCCAGATACTGGTCGGGCGTAAGGATGTCCGCCAGGATTGCACCCAACTGCACCTCGCCCAAAATGCCACGCGCCTTGACGTTGCCCAGCACGCGCTTAAGGTCGCCCACGCCGGTGGCAATGGACTGCATATCGCCCAAACCCTTGTACACAGCCTCGAGCTGGTCGCTCACCTGCTTAAACGATGCAGACAGGCGATCGTTGAGCGTACGGGAGAGTTTCTCGTCCACCGTCGCGCGCATCTGATCGAGCTGCACGTTGTTGTCCTTGCGGATGGCGCCCAGCTGGGCATCGACCGTCTCGCGCACCTTGTCCAGGCGGTGCTCGATGCCTTCGCGGTTGGCGCCGAGCTGTTGGGCCGTCTCGCGGCGCAGGTCATCCATACGGTCACCAGCCTGCGTGAACTCACGCGCGATGGTCAGGTAGCGCTGCTGCTCCACGGCCGCATCGGTTGTCTGCTGCTGCGCGATGGCATTTGCCGTGCGGCGGGTTTCGGCCAGCGCGACGTTGAGGGTGTCGAGCGCGTTGTTGGCCTGCTCGAGCGCAGCCAGCATCTCTGCCCCGCTATCGCCGCGCTCCCTCAGCTCGGCGCGAAGGCCCTTGAGCTGCAGGGCACAAGCCACAGCAACCCCCACCGCCACCAAGGCGATCACAACAAGCACGATATCAATAGCAGACATAGTCTCCGCCCAACAAACCCAATCGATCATCAATCAAAACCGCGATCAATCTTACCCCGCCACACGCACCGGGCGCTTCACGGCAATCGGGCAAATGGATTTGTGCCACAGACATCAAAACGCTAACTCTCCCAGCCGGCGCGGATGGTTGTTATGACATCGCCTAGGCGCTGGCCCAGGGCTGACAGATGTTGGACTACTTCGTTGGGCGAGGCGCCGTTGAGAATGCACGTGAGGGCATATGACACCAAGAAGATGACTGCAAGCCCCAGTGGGATGAGCACGATCATTGCCAGCGTGCGCAAACGCTGACCCAAACGGCGGCGACGCGCGCGGCGCTTGTCAAACGAAAGCTCCTGCGCATATGAATCCTGCTGTACGGAATAGTTCTCTGGGGCCGCCTCACCCGCAGGCGAAACCGCAGGCGCGGCATTTTGCGCAGGAGCCTGGGCAGCCGCCCCTTGCATTTGCATCTCCATAAGCCGTTGCTGCTGGCGCAACATGCGCTCGGCTTGTTGCTGCGGGGTCTCAAGAAACAGATCCATGTTGGCCTCCTCAATAGGAGCATTCGACGCTTGCGCCCAGCATCCCGCACCATCGCGGCCGCGGCAACGAAATCCGCGGCAATAGCCGCAAAGATTCTTTTGTCAGAAAACTGTCAAAAAGCTCAACAACTCCCCTACCAGCACTTTCTTTGAGCTTTTTTCGTCAGCAATCTTTTGCCCTTTCGCCCTTGCGCCATCCGACCAAAACCTAACCAAAAGCTTGACGGAAATTGTGAAGACAGGGACCCCACACAAAAAGTGCCGCCCCAAAGGGGGCGGCACACAAACCAATCTATTAGCCAAAACTCGTTGGCAAGCCCGCGTCGT
>CATZRJ010000103.1 GCA_958423535.1 uncultured Collinsella sp. | reverse complement strand
AAGACGAATGCCGGGCTCCTGTTTGCGCCCGTCGGCGTGATCAGGAGACAGCGACTTACTTCTCTCTTTTTATTTACTTTCGTTCGATCAAGGAGATCATCATGAGCCAGTTCATCAACAACCCCGAGCACACCTTTGGTTTCGACACCCTGCAGCTTCACGTTGGCCAGGAGAGCGCCGATCCCGCATCCGATTCCCGCGCCGTGCCTATCTACCAGACCACGAGCTATGTGTTCCGCAACTCCCAGCACGCTGCTGACCGCTTTGGCCTTGCCGACGCCGGTAACATCTACGGTCGTCTGACCAACTCCACCCAGGGCGTCTTTGAGGACCGCATTGCCGCGCTCGAGGGCGGCGTTGCTGGCCTCGCCGTCGCTTCTGGCGCCGCTGCCATCACCTATACCCTGCAGGCTCTTGCCCAGGCCGGTGACCACGTGGTGGCTCAGAAGACCATCTACGGTGGCTCCTACAACCTGCTGGAGCACACGCTCTCCCAGTTTGGTGTCGAGACCACCTTCGTCGATGCCCACAACCTGGACGAGGTCGAGGGTGCCATCAAGGACAACACCACGGTCATCTATCTCGAGACGCTTGGCAACCCCAACTCCGACATCCCCAACATCGACGCCATCTCCGAGATCGCCAAGAAGCACGGTCTGCCGGTTGTCGTCGACAACACCTTCGGCACCCCGTATCTGTTCCGTCCGCTGGAGCATGGTGCTAACATCGTCGTCCACTCCGCAACCAAGTTCATCGGCGGCCACGGCACCTCGCTGGGCGGTGTGATCGTCGATGGCGGTAACTTCGATTGGAAGGCGAGCGGAAAGTACGCCCAGATCGCTGAGCCCAACCCCTCCTACCACGGTGTTTCGTTTGCCGAGGCTGCCGGTCCCGCCGCCTTCGCAACCTATGTCCGCGCCATCCTGCTGCGTGACGAGGGCGCCTGCATCAGCCCGTTCAACGCTTGGGTCCTGCTCCAGGGCACCGAGACCCTGTCGCTGCGCGTTGACCGTCATGTCGAGAACACCAAGAAGGTCGTTGAGTTCCTGGCTGGTGACAGCCACGTTGCCAAGGTGAACCACCCGAGCCTGCCTGAGCACCCCGATCACGAGCTCTATCAGAAGTACTTCCCCAACGGCGGTGCCTCGATCTTTACCTTTGAGATTAAGGGTGGCCAGGAGGCAGCTTGGAAGTTCATCGATCACCTGCAGGTGTTCTCGCTGCTCGCCAACGTGGCTGACGTCAAGTCGCTCGTCGTGCACCCGGCTACCACCACGCACTCCCAGCTCTCTGCAGAGGAGCTCGCCGAGCAGAACATCACGCCTTCCACGATCCGTCTTTCCATCGGTACCGAGAACGCCGAGGACATCATTTGGGACCTGAAGCAGGCCTTTGCCGCACTGGACGAGTAGGGCGACTTGTGCAAGGACCCCTTGCGACTCGATAGGTATAACTGCATAAAATGCCTGCTCAAGGCACCTGCGCAAGCAATGGTTGCGCAGGTGCTTTTTTTGCATAGGGTGGGCGCTATTACAGGGTTTTTGGCATGTTTTATGCAATCGAGATGTGGAAAACCCCTGTTGAGAGGATGTGAGTTTTACGCAAATGACGTGCACCTTTTGAGAAAAACCGCAGGTCGCGATTTGCTCGGGGTGCTATGCAGCGCGATCGAATCACACGCAGCTCAAACGCAGCAAAAACGCACTACGGAGGTTTCCAACTACATGAGGATCGATTCACGAAAACCGAAAGCCGCCGCCCTTTCCGCCGCTCTGACCGTTGCACTTTTGGCGGGCGCCGGCGCAACCGATGCCCACGCGGCAACACTGTCCGACACAGTCGGATCCACGCCGTCCGAGACGACGCTGATGCAGCCCGTCGACTATCGCGGCGACGGCTTTGGCTCCATGCAGGAGTGGAACGCCTCTATGGGGGCCAAGCGCGATTCCCTAGAGGTCCGCGCCCAGATCATCATGAACATGTACGGTGACTATGCCACCGATGACGAGCGCGCTGTGTTGCAGGGTTGCATCGACGATGCGGGTAGCCTGTTGACGATGGAGGAGGTCGACGCGAAGTCGGCCGAGCTTGACGAGCTTCGCTCCACGCTTGAGGACGCCAAACGCGAGGCGCTCGAAGCTGCGGCCGCCGAGGCAGAAGCTGCTGAGGCCGCCCAAGCTTCATATGGCAACGCAGGCTACGTCCCGTCCTATACGGCAGCTGCGTATTCTGCGAATGGTTCGGGGCTGACGCGTTCCGCCGGCGTCAATAACTATAACGGTCGTCGTGAGACCTATTACAGCAGCAACGTACTCTACCATCACCGCACGGGCGAGTGGACTCAGGATTCCGAGGGCTTTTGGCGCGATTCTGATGGTTACTACGTCGTGGCCGCGGGCGACAAGGCCCAGGGCTCCACGTTTACCGGCTCCAAGGGCGAGTGCAAGGTCTATGACTCCGGCTGCGCAGCCGGAACCACCGACTACTATACCGGTTGGTAATCTGTCATAAGCCAATAGGACATGACGGACGGGCGTCTTTACCGAGCCTTTGGGCAACGTAAGGGCGCCCGTTTTTTATGCGTGCTTGAGTTAACAGAGTGCTTACCGTGGCAGTACGCCGCGCATATGGGCGCGGGGCACACTAGTTCATGAGAAATAAGGTCTTTCTCGTGGAGGAAGTGGTCTTGTGGACGCTCGAGATATCGCCGTTGCCGCCGTCGCATTGGTGCTTGGCTGCCTTGGTCCTGCGGCCGCGCTCGTTGCGGGCGTGCAGGGGTCGTGCGGGGCTGCTCCAATCGTGGTTGGCTCCCTGATCGCGGCGGCGCTGCTGGGAAGCGCGGGCGTGGTTCTTTGCCGCGATGACGAGGACGAGGTGCCGGAGTCGCAACGCTAACTGTTGCAAGATTGGCCACCGGTCATAGACGAAGATGAAAGCCGCCGCAGGGGAAAGGTTCCCTTGCGGCGGCTTGCTGTTAAGGCTGTTGAATGTGTCGCGTTGGCGCTACCAGCTTTTCTCGATATCGCGGATGCGCTGATAGAGCCACTCGTTTTGCGGCGCCTGGATATCGTGTTTGGCTGCGAGGCGGCAGATGGTGCCCGCGAACTCATCTACTTCGGTTTTGCGCCTTGCGACGCGGTCTTGAGCCATCGATGGCATACCGGCGGGGTCGATTCCCTCGATGAGATGCACCATCTGCGTCAGGTCCGCTTCGGTGAGTTCGATGCCCTCGGCATTGGCGACCGCAAGCGTTTCGCGCATGGCGGAAACAAAACAGCGGCGCTGCTCGGAGCCCGGCTCCGTGGCGCTTCCGTAGGTCCCGCCGTAGGCCATGCAGGTCTGGTTGATGCCGTCGTTGAGCATGAGCTTGGCCCACATGCGGTGCGCAATGTCGCTCTCGACGTTATGGGCGATGCCGCAGCGCGTGTAGAGCTCGTCGATGGCGGTAACGGTTGCGGGCTCGGTGCCCGCTGCCGCACCAAAGCGGATTTCGCCAGTGTTGGTAAAGGTGAGCTCTCCGTTGAGGAACACGGCGTCCATGCCCTGGCAAATACCAAGAACGGTACGCTCCCAGCCAAAGCGTTCGGCAATCTTTTGCTCGCTCGTGATGCCGTTGCACAATGAGGCGATGAGCGTATTGGGTCCCACGACGCGCTCCATAGTCTTGAGTGCTTGGTCGAGACCGGTGGTCTTGAC
>CATZRJ010000102.1 GCA_958423535.1 uncultured Collinsella sp. | reverse complement strand
CTCCCGTACTAGCATTAAACAACTCAAGCTGAATATAGCACCAATTTCAAGCCGCTGCCTTACCCTATCGGTGCGCGGCGTCTAAGGCTCGCCCAGCGGAAGAGTTAACGGACGAGGGCCGGGGTGCCTGCCTTGTTTTGAGAAGTGGGCTCCGCGAACTTCTCAAAACAAGGCAGGCACCCCGGCCCCGCCGGCAAATAGCGGACACTCCGCATGCAATCTATGCAAACAAACAAGTACGCTTAGCTACATTCGGTAAGTTCGAGCACGCTGCCCTTAACGATAAGCGCCGGCTCCAGGACGACCTCTTCGGCACGCCTGCCGCCCCTACCGGCAAGACGCTTGGACATGCAGCCAAAAGCATGCTCCGCAAGGACACCAGGATCCTGCTCAATGGCGGTCAGCGCCGGCTCAAAGAGAACGTCGGCCGCCGAGTTGTCATAGCTCACCACCGAGATATCGCCCGGGATGCTCTTCCCCATCTCGTGCAAGCGCTTGAGCAGACCGAGGGCGATGTTGTCCGAACTTGCGAACACAGCGGTGGCATCAGTTGCGAGCACCGCCTCCGAGGCCTCGTATGCACTCGGAATGTAGTACTCGCTCTCAAACTCCAAACGTGCGTCGATAGGCAGGCCAACCTCACGCAGCGCGCGCTCATAGCCGGCAAGTCGCTTGCGACCTGTATTGGAACGGCGCGCGTTAACCAAGCAGGCAATGCGACAGTGACCCTGCTCGATCAGATAGCGGGTGGCCATGTAGCCACCCATCTCGTGGTCGAACATCACCTTGTCGCACTCGAGTCCCTCAATGGCACGGTCGACCATCACGGCAGGGATAGGCAGATGGCTGACTTCTTCGCGCAGGGCGCGGTCGTCGGAGAACTCGTCACCCACCACCAAAAAGACGCCGTCAACGCCGCGCGTCACCAACTGGCGCAGCAGCTCAAGATCGTCATCGGCGCTTCCGCCCGAGCTGGTAATAAAGAGTGCGTAACCGTCCTCACGGCAGCGCTTTTCCAAACTGCCGGCGAGCGAGGCAAAAAAGCGGCTCTCGATGTTAGGGACGATAAGACCCAGCGTGCGCGACTCGCGCATGACCAAGCTACGCGCAATCTGGTTAGGAACATAGTGGTTGCGCGCCGCGACCTCTTTGATGAGCTTGCGGTTTTCTTCCGAGATGCGACAAGGCCGATTATTGAGAACAAGCGAGACCGACGAGGGGGAAAGCCCCACCTCCTGGGCGATCTGCTTGAGGGTGACTTTGTTGGCCATCTCGCTCCTTCCAGGTTTACGCGCAATCTCTTGAAAGTATAGCGACTGCCCCTCTACCTCGGTGATAAACACTTTACCAATCCGGTGGACGGCTGTTTTATCGCCGCCAGCGCACCAAATCCGTCCGGGTGGGGTATATTGCAATCGACTGATGACAACGACCACCAAAAGGCGGATATTCGTATGCACGAGAACGACTTTTTTAACGAGGACCTGCTGTGCGCGCTTGCTGGCGTTGCCGGCGAGGACAACGTGCTGATGAGCGAGCCCATGCGCGAACACACCACGTTTAAGATCGGCGGCCCGGCTGACGTCTTTGTCACGCCCGATACCGAGCAGGGACTCGTCGCCACACTCGATACCTGCTATCGTTGCGATCTGCCACTCACCATCGTGGGCAACGGCTCCGACCTGCTTGTCGGCGACAAGGGCATCCGCGGCGTCGTCGTGGCGCTGGGCGAGGGCCTCTCCGACATCACCGTCGACGGCACGCACGTCACGGCGGCAGCCGGCGCCTTGCTTTCCGATGTCGCCGCGGCGGCAGCCGAGGCCGGTCTCACCGGCATGGAGCCCATCTCGGGCATCCCCGGATCGGTCGGCGGCGCCTGCTACATGAACGCCGGCGCCTACGGTGCCTGCATGGCCGATGTGCTGGGGTCTGTGCGCGTCTACAAGCCCGCCCGCATGCTCGACGACGGCACCCGCGGCAGCGGCAGCATCATCGAGTTCGATGTCGACGAGCTCAACCTGGGTTATCGCAAGAGCCGCATTGCCGACGACGGCTTCGTCGTGCTTTCGGCCACTTTCAATCTCGCCCCGGGCAACGCCGCGATGATCAAGGCCGACATGGACGACTACCGTCAGCGTCGCGAAGACAAGCAGCCGCTCGATATGCCGAGTGCCGGCTCCACTTTCAAACGCCCCGAGGGCTACTTTGCCGGCAAGCTCATCATGGATGCCGGCCTGCGTGGCCACGCTGTCGGCGGCGCGCAGGTGAGCGAAAAGCACTGCGGCTTCATCGTCAACGCCGACCACGCCACCGCCGCCGACGTCGACGAACTCATCCGCGACATCCAAGCCAAAGTCAAAGAGCAGTTCGACGTAGACCTAGAACCCGAAGTCCACCGAGTAGGCGAATTCCTCTAACAAAGAAGGCCCCGAAAGGGGCCTTCGTCTTGCGTAGGACTGTCCGAGCAGGCAACCTTATGCCGCGCGGGCGGCCCGGGACCAACCAGCTTCAAACCGCAGCTACGACAGCACGACGCCGCCGAGCCAGCCCCAACGCACACCCGAACCGCCGCCAAAGAAGCTGATAAACGAATCGAGCGATTTAGACGTGATGGCGCCCTGGTTGCTCATGACGATACCGCCGCCAACATAGATACCGACATGACCATATAGTCGGCCCGCGATACCCGTCGTGGGATGCGAGGAATCGGCAACGATCATGCCGACCTTTAGCGCCGAACGGTCGGCGCTGTAGCACCACGCGTTAAACATGTCGCACGCGTTACCGCCAAAGTAGCCCACTCCTGCGTTGCGGAAGACGTTGGTGACCCAAGCGGCGCACCAGCCCAAACCGGGCGAGGGAGTGGAGTAGCACGCATTGACCACGGCCTGCTGCTTGCCCGTACCCACATTTTGCTGCGGTGCACCAGAAGCATGGGAGCCGCCGCTCGAGGTCGAGTTGTTCTTGTTCGAAGCAGCTGCGGCAGCGGCGGCTTCCTGAGCCTTCCTCGCCGCCTCCTCGGCCTGCGTGGCCGCGAGGACCTCGGCATCACGCTGAGCCATGAGCTCCTTGACGTCGTCGGAAAGACCGCTCAGCACGGCCTGGACTTCTTGCTGCTTGGTCTGCATGTCCTGCATCTGAGCAGTCTGCTGGTCCTTGAGCTTCTCCAAGTCGGCCTTCTGCGACTCGAGCTCGTTCTTTTGCGCATCGAGCTCTTCCTGGATAGTCTGAATGTCCTCGATGGCGTCACGGTCGCTCTTGTTGATCTTCTCAACATAGTGCGCATTGGCGACGAGCTCCTCAAACGAACCCGAGGCGAGCAGCAGTGACAGGATGTTGGTGCCGCCCGACTTATAGCTGGCGGAAACGCGATCGGAAAGATCGTCGCGCTTCTTTTTGAGCTCGGCCTTCTTTTCGTCAATCTGCGTCTGCGTGTCGTCGATCTGGCCCTGTACGCCCTCGATATCGCTGAGAGTCTGGGCGTTCTTGTTGGCCAGCGCCGCGTATTCGCTCGCAATGCTGTCGAGCTGAGCCTGGACCTCGTCGAGCTGGGCCTGGGCCGCATTGAGCTTGTCGGTGGTTTCCTTGGTGGCCTCCGCCGCATGGGCGCGAGCGGGCAGACCAAAAAGAACGGCTGCAGAAGCGGCGCCGAATAAGGCCTTGAGGGCAGTGCGGCGCGAGAGCTCCTGGGAAAGGATGGAATCGCTGTTT
>CATZRJ010000101.1 GCA_958423535.1 uncultured Collinsella sp. | reverse complement strand
ATGGGTTGCGAGCACGCACAGGCAGCCGGCGGGCAAACGTCGCCGTCGCAATTTGAGGAAAATACGCTGTCCGAGGTCAAGCGCGTTATCGCCGTGCTTTCCGGCAAGGGCGGCGTCGGCAAGTCATTCGTCACCGGCGCCATCGCCACGGAGCTTTCCCGCCACGGTCACAAGGTCGGCGTCCTCGATGCCGATATTACCGGCCCCTCTATCCCTAAGATGTTCGGCATGAGCGGACGTCACGTCCATGCCCTCGGCAACCTTATGCTGCCCGAAATCTCCGAGCACGGCGTCAAGGTTATGAGCTCTAATCTGCTGCTTCAAAACGAAACCGACCCCGTCCTCTGGCGCGGTCCGGTTATCGCGGGTGCCATCAGGCAGTTCTGGAGCGAAACCTCATGGGGTCCCATCGACTACCTGCTGGTCGACATGCCTCCGGGAACGGGCGACGTCGCCCTCACCGTCTTCCAGTCGCTGCCCGTCGATGGCATCGTCATCGTCACGAGCCCGCAGGATCTGGTCTCGATGATCGTCGCCAAGGCGGTCAACATGGCCGAGAAGATGAACGTGCCCATTCTGGGAATCGTCGAAAACATGAGCTATATCGAGTGCCCCGATTGCGGCAAGAAGATCGAAGTCTTTGGCAAGAGCAAGCTCCCCGAGGTCGCCGAGCGTTACAACCTCGAGATCCTAGGGCAGCTTCCCATCAATCCGGCGCTCGCCGAAGCCTGCGACAAGGGAGAGGTCGAAACCGCGCTGCCCGCCGGCATGCTGCCCCAAGCCGTCTCTGCCGTCGAGGCCATTACCCCGCACGAGACCGACGAGGCCTAAGTGAACACGAGCGCCTTCTATGACGTCCTGGTAATCGGCGGCGGGGCTTCAGGCCTCGCCGCCGCCATTACGGCCGCACGCGCTGGCAAAAGCGTCTGCATCGTTGAGCGCGATGTCGCCTGCGGCCTTAAGCTCCTTGCGACCGGCAACGGCCGCTGCAACCTCTCCAACGAATCGATTGATCCACAGCGGTATAACCACCCCGCATTCGTTGAATCCGTTATGGGCCCCCGGCCCGAACAAGAGCTTATGGGTTTCTTCTCCTCGCTGGGCATCATGACAACCTCTGAGGAAGGCCGGCTGTACCCGCGCTCCCTTCGCGCCGAATCGGTGCGCGACGCGCTTCTCAACGTTTGCGACCGCCTGGGTATCACCTTAATCTGCGGAGCCAACGTTGCCTCGGCGCACAAAGCTTCCGAAGGCTGGACACTCCAAATAGACCGTCCAGCGCGGGCACTCAAGGCAAAAAAGCACGACGACCGAAAATCGGAGCTCCGCTCGCTTCGGAGGGCGCTCGCCGATGCCCCGCGCAAAAACGTGACCTTACAGGCACATGCCGCAATTATCGCCACGGGCGGCAACCCCGCCGGCATCGCCGAGACGTTTAGCCTCCCCCTAACGCCGCTGTGCCCCGTCCTCTGCCCCGTGTCGGCATCGGTCGTCGGCGATCGGATGGCTCTCAAGACGCTGGATGGCCTACGCGTCCGTGCCCGTTTGACGCTCACCCGCAATCATGAGGAGCTCTGGTGCGAAGACGGCGAGGTGTTGTTCCGGGCCTTCGGCATCTCAGGTGTCGCCGCCTTCAACCTCTCCCGACGCATCCAGCACGGCGACACGATCCTGCTCGACGTTTTCCCCGACCTCTCCAAAGACGAGCTGCTCGATATGCTCAGCCGACGCGTTGAACTGCTCGGCCGCTTTTCGCCCCACGACCCCCGCTGGCTTGATGGCATGCTCGCTCCGCAACTCTCCCACGTCGTCTGTACGGCGTTCGAGCAGTGCCATCCAGGCTCCAACGATGTCATCCATCTGGTCTCCATCCTCAAGCACTTTAAACTGCTCGTCGAGGGAACGGCCGAGGAGCGCTCGGCACAGGTCACACGTGGCGGCATACCCATCGAGACCATCTCGATACCCAGCCTTCGCGCGAACGATGCAGCCGATGCCCCGCTTTGCGTCTGCGGCGAAGCACTCGATATCGACGCCGACTGTGGTGGCTTTAACCTTGCATGGGCCTGGATTTCGGGCATTCGCGCTGCAAGTAACCTATAGCCGCGCAGTTATAATCAAAACGCATTCGGGCCGTCTGGGACACCGGACGGCCTCTTTCTTGCATCTAAGGAGACCTCGATGATCGAAATCACCCAAGTCACTGCGTCGCTCGATGAAGCCGGTGATGAAAATGCTTGCCTCATCGTTGGCAAGCGAGTCGTCAAACGCGTCCTACGTTGCAAAGACTCTGAGATCAAGTCCATCGAGCTCCACCGCAAGTCCATCGATGCCCGCAAAAAACGTGATGTTCATTTTATCCTGAGCTTTCGTGTTGAGTTGACGAGCCCAGACATCGAGCAGACAGTGCTCGGCAGCGTTGCTGCGCGCGACCGCTCACGCGTGCGCACGATAGAAGACAATAAGCCTTCATTCCCCTCCCCCGTTTCCGGCGCACCCAAAGAGCGCCCCGTCGTCGTCGGTGCCGGATGCGCCGGCCTTTTCGCCGCACTTACCCTCGCCGAAGCAGGTCTGAAGCCCTTGCTCATCGAGCGGGGCGATCCGGCACTTCGCCGCTCGCAGGCAATCGACCTCTTCCTGAAAGAGCGCATCCTCGACCCCGAGAGCAATATCCAGTTTGGCTTGGGCGGCGCGGGGACTTTCTCGGATGGCAAGCTCAATACGGGAACTAAAAATCCCGCCCATCGCCTTATCCTGGACACCTTCGTCGAAGCGGGCGCACCCCGAGACATTCTGTGGGATGCCAAGCCGCACATTGGCTCCGACATCCTTCCCACAGTAGTCACCAATATTTCCCAGCGCATCGAACGACTTGGAGGTGTCGTCCGCTATCGAACAAAGCTCGTTGACATTCGCGCCGACGCGTCCGGCGCCATCGTGGGCATCGATGTCCAGACGTCTCAACATGCCGCGACTGAGCAAATCACCACGAAGCACCTTATCCTTGCCTGCGGCCACTCCGCCCGCGACGTATTTGAGCTCCTCGAGGACCATAACGTAGCCCTCGCGCAAAAAACCTTTGCCATGGGCGTTCGTATCGAACACCCGCAACGGGATATCGATCGGGCGCAATATGGCCCCGCGGCGGGTCATCCCGCGCTCGGAGCGGCCCCCTATAAGCTCGTTGCCCATCTTCCCAACGGTCGCAGCGTGTTCTCATTCTGCATGTGTCCCGGCGGACAGGTTGTCGCCGCCTCTTCAAAGCCCGGCCATCTGTGCGTCAACGGCGCCAGCCTCAACGCCCGCGCCGGCCGCAACGCAAACGCCGCCCTCCTCGTTAACGTCACGCCCGACGATCTCCCCAGCGACGATCCGCTTGCAGGCGTAGAACTCCAGCGCATTTGCGAGCGAGCTGCCTATCGCCTTGGCGGCTCCAACTGGAACGCACCGGCACAGCTCGTCGGTGATTTCCTTGCAGAACGCGCCAGTACGACATGCGGCAAGGTCAAACCCACCTATCCGCTCGGCGTGACTTGGACAGCGATCGACGAGTCATTGCCGCAACATATCATCGAGTCGCTTCGTCTGGGAATTCCCCTGCTCGGCAAAAAGCTGCGTGGCTACGACCGCCCCGATGCCGTCCTCACCGGCGTTGAGACACGCTCGAGCTCTCCGATCACTATTACTCGAGACCGGGAATGCCACGCTGTATCGACCCCGGGGCTCTACCCTTGCGGCGAGGGGGCCGGATATGCCGGCGGCATCATGAGCGCCGCCACCGACGGCATCCGTTGTGCTAAAGCCCTCATTGCCGATCTCTAGCTCGCCAAAAGCACGGCCCCCGAACTCCGTGAACTGCACCCCAAAACTTGGACGGCTTAAATAAGAACTACGCCGCAAGGGAC
>CATZRJ010000100.1 GCA_958423535.1 uncultured Collinsella sp. | reverse complement strand
GCGAGATGTCGCAGCAGGAACTCGGCATGCACTTTGACCTCAAGCCGGGGTCGCTTTCCGAGATCCTGTCCAAACTCGAGCTCAACGGCCTCATCGAGCGCAGCCGTAACCCCAAGGATCGACGGCAGCTCACCATTCGCCTGACCGAAACCGGCCGGGAAAACGCCCGCATCGACCAGGCAGCCCGCATTCGCTTTAGAGAGCAGGCCTTTGGTGCCCTCACCCACGACGAGCGCGAGCAGCTCGCCGAAATGCTCGAGAAAATCCGTGTAACCTGGGAGGAACTGGATGATTAAAACCCTCATGGGCAGCATCCGCGACTATATAAAAGTCACCGTTGCCACGCCGTTGCTCGTGCTTGGCGAGGTGCTCTGCGAGATGCTGATTCCATTTATCACCGCCAACCTGATCGACGCCATCAAAGATGGCACCACCGTAGCCGAGATGCTTCCCACCGCGGGCTTTTTGGTGCTCATCGCGCTGACGTCGCTTGCTTTTGGCGCCGCTGCCGGCGTCACCTGCAGCCATGCGAGTTGCGGCTTCGCTAAGAACCTGCGTCACGACCTGTTCTACAAGATCCAGACGTTCAGCTTTGCCAACATCGATGAGTTCTCGAGCTCCTCGCTCGTCACGCGCCTGACCACCGATATCAACAACGTGCAGCAGGCCTTTATGATGATCATCCGCATCGCCGTGCGCGCGCCGCTGGTGTTGGTCTTTGCCTTTGCCATGGCCTACGCCATGGGCGGCAGCGTCGCCATGGTCTACCTGGTCATCATTCCGCTGCTGGGCTTTGGCCTGTTCTTTATCATCTATAAGGTGCGCCCGATCTTTGCCCGCGTGTTCCGCAAGTACGACGCGCTCAACGAGTCCGTCGAGGAAAACGTCACCGGCATGCGCGTGGTCAAGAGCTACGTGCGCGAAGACTTTGAGAAGGAGAAGTTCGCGACCGCCGCACGCGACGTCCAGATGGACTTCACCCGCGCCGAGAAGCTGCTGGCCTTTAACAACCCCATGATGAACATCTGCGTCAACGGCGCATTTGTCGTCATCATCTACCTGGGCTCCAAGCTCATCATCACGAGCCAGGGCACGCTGTTCGACGTGGGCCAGCTCTCCTCGATCTTTACCTACGGCTTCCAGATCCTCATGAGCCTGATGCAGCTGTCGATGATCTTTGTCATGGTGACCATGGCCGACGAATCGGCGCACCGCATCACCGAAGTGCTGACCGCCGAGCCCACGATCGCCGATCCCGCCGAGCCCGTGCTCGAGGTCGCCAATGGCTCCATCGACTTTGACCACGTGAGCTTTAAGTATTCCGCGCATGCGAAGCGCCAGGCGCTCGACGATATCGACCTGCACATTACGAGCGGCGAGACCATCGGCATCATCGGCGGCACCGGCTCGGCCAAGTCCACGCTTGTAAACCTCATCGCCCGCCTGTACGACGCCACCGAAGGCACCGTGCGCGTGGGCGGCGTGGACGTGCGCGACTACGACTTGGACGCTCTGCGCCACCAAGTCGCCATGGTGCTGCAGAAAAACGTGCTGTTTAGCGGCACCATCGCCGAGAACCTGCGCTGGGGCGACCCGAACGCCACCGACGAGGAAGTCCGCGAAGCGGCACATCTGGCCTGCGCCGATGAGTTTGTCGACGGCTTCCCCAAGGGCTACGACACCTGGATCGAGCAGGGCGGCTCCAATGTTTCCGGCGGTCAGAAGCAGCGCCTGTGCATTGCACGTGCCCTGCTGCGTCGCCCCAAGATCTTGATCCTGGACGACTCCACCAGCGCCGTCGACACCAAGACCGACGCCAAGATCCGCGCAGGGTTGGCAAGTTATCTGCCCAACACGACCAAGCTCATCATCGCCCAGCGCATTAGCTCCGTGCAGGACGCAGACCGCATCATCGTCATGGAGGGCGGCCGCATCGCGCAGATCGGCAACCATGACGAGCTGCTTAAGACGAGCGAGATCTACCGCGAGACCTTTACCTCGCAAAACAAGATGTCTGCCGAGGGCGAAGGGGCCGTCGAGGCCGACACCGAGGCATCCACAACGCAAGCTCAGACCCAGGAAGGAGGCGAGGCACATGAGTAAGGCAACGACCGCCGAGCGCGCGCTCAACCGCAAGGGCGGCACCATGTCGCGCCTCATCAAGACGCTCTTTGGCTTCTACCCCGTGCTTTTGCCCCTCGTCGTCGTCGGCGTGGTGCTCTGCGCCATCATCAACTCCATCGGCGCGACCTTCCTTCAGAGCGCCCTGCAGATTATTAGCGAATCGTGGCAGTCGGGCGATTGGGAAGCCGCACAGCCCAAGATCGCACAGCTCGTGACCACCCTCGCCTGCATCTACGGCGTCGGCATCCTGTCCTCGCTCTTCTGGAACCGCGCCATGGCCATCGTCACGCAGGGCTCACTCGAGAAGCTGCGCGAGAAGATGTTCAACCGCATGCAGGACCTGCCGATTCGCTACTTCGACACGCACCAGCGCGGCGACATCATGAGCCACTACACCAACGACATCGACACGCTGCGCCAGATGATCAGCCAGTCGCTGCCCAACCTGCTCATGACGACCATCGTCATCGTCACGGTATTCTTTATCATGCTGTACTACAGCGTGTGGATGTGCCTGGTCATTGTGGCCGGCGTCGTCTTTATGACCTTTATGACCAAGCTGCTCGGCTCCAACTCCGCGCGTTTCTTTATTGCGCAGCAGTCCGAGCTCGGCGTGGTCGAGGGCCATATCGAGGAAGTCATGAACGGCCAGAAGGTCGTCAAGGCATTCTGCCACGAGTCTGCCGCCGAGGCCGATTTTGACGAGCGCAACGAAAAGCTCTTCGAGGTCTCGCAGAAGGCCAACATGTACGCCAACATCCTCATGCCCATCCTTATGAACCTGGGCAACCTGCTCTACGTGCTGGTCGCACTGGCAGGCGGCATTTTCCTGGCGCTGGGCGTGCCCAACCTGAGCATCTCGGGCATGGCGCTGTCCATCGCCGTCGTGGTGCCGTTCCTCAACATGACCAAGCAATTCTGCGGACAGATCGGTCAGATCTCGCAGCAGATCAACGCCGTGGTCATGGGCCTCGCCGGCGCCGACCGCATCTTTGAGCTCATCGACGAGGAGCCCGAAGCCGACGAAGGCTACGTGACGCTCGTCAATGCGCAGGTGAACCCCGATACCTGGCAGCTCGAGGAGGCCGACCACCACACCGGCATGTGGGCATGGAAACATCCGCACCGCGCAACCGGCGAGATCGAGTACGTGCCGCTGCGCGGCGACCTGGTCATGGACAACGTCGACTTTGGCTACACGCCCGACCACGAAGTGCTGCACGGCGTGTCCGTGTTTGCCAAGCCGGGCCAGAAGGTCGCGTTTGTCGGCGCCACCGGTGCCGGTAAGACGACCATCACCAACCTCATCAACCGCTTCTATGACATCGCCGACGGCAAGATTCGCTACGACGGCATCAACGTCAACAAGATCCGCAAGGCCGATCTGCGCCGCTCGCTGGGCGTGGTGCTGCAGGACGTGAACCTGTTCACCGGCACCGTGATGGATAACATCCGCTACGGCAACCTGGACGCCACCGACGAGGAGTGCATCGCGGCGGCCAAGCTCGCGGGCGCGGACGACTTTATCACCCGCCTGCCCGACGGCTACGACACGATGCTCACCGGCAACGGCGCCCAGCTGTCGCAGGGCCAGCGCCAGTTGATCTCGATTGCACGCGCTGCCGTCGCCGATCCGCCGGCAATGATCCTGGACGAGGCCACGAGCTCCATCGACACTCGCACCGAGGCCATCGTGCAAGCGGGCATGGATAAGCTCATGGAGGGCCGCACGACGTTTGTCATCGCGCACCGCCTGTCCACCGTGCGCAACTCCGACGCGATCATCTGTCTGGACCA
>CATZRJ010000099.1 GCA_958423535.1 uncultured Collinsella sp. | reverse complement strand
CTCACGCGGGGCTGATGCCCGTCGCTCGCATCGGTCGTGGCAAGATACCACGCCGGAATGCGTCTGAGATACGAGCAGGCGCGCTCGAGCTGAGCCGTGCGATCGATGTCAGTCATAGAGATCCCTTTCTTGCGCTCGAATCGAGCTTAGACGAGTTGAAGATTGATAACGACAACGCATGTTACCAGCAGCGCCATCGCCACCGCGGCCAGTGCATCCCCGCGGGCAAACGTAAGCGCATGCAGACGCGTGCGTCCCTGCTCGCCGTGATAACAGCGCGCATCCATGGCGGCCGAAAGCGTCTCGGCATGACGGAACACGCCGGTGAACAGCGGAATCGCCACACTGCCGAGCATGCGCACACCGCCGAGCGGACCGCCCGTCACGCGCGCGCCGCGGCTTGCCTGTGCATCGGCCGTCTGTTTCATCTCGGTTGCAAATTGCGGCATAAACCGCAGCGCGATACCCATAATCATGCCGAGCTCGTGCGCCGGAAGCCCCACGCGTGCAAATGGTGCGAGCAAACGCTCAAAACCTGCGGTGAGGTCGAGCGTCGGCGTGGTGAGTGTAATGGCGCTCATGCCGGCCATCATCAGGGTCAGGCGGCACGCCATAAACGCTGCAGAACGCAGCGATCCCTCGCTCACCTGCAAAAAGCCAAGCTGCCACAGGATGCGGCCACTCTGGTCGGAAAACAGGTTGAGTACCGCGACCACCACGACAATCGCCAGCAGTGGTGCCATCGATGATAGGACCCGGCGCAACGGCACCCGGGCTGCGACATAGACCAGCACGACAAACATTGCGACCGGAACCAACCCGCGGAAGCTTCCGACGGTGAGCACAGTGATCAGAAATGCGAAACCTAGGAGCAGCTTAGTGCGCGGATCCAGACGATGCACCGCGCTATCCCCGGGATAGTAGCTGCCAAATGAGAACGCCTCCATTAGCAGCCCTCCTCTCGCGTGGCTATCTTGGAACCGGTCTGAGACGAAACCCTCAAAGGCCCGTCCGCGCAGCCCGGTAGCAAGCCGGCCAGCTCATCGGCTAACAACTCAACCGTATAAAGCCTGTCGCAGCGGAGCGGCACGCCGGCCTGTGCGAGCGCCAGCGCCATACGCTGGGCGGCAGGAACGCCCAGGCCAATCGACTTGAGCTCGTTCGCGTGCGCAAAAACCTGCGAGGGCGTTCCCTCGGCAAACACCGCGCCCTCGTTCATTACAACGATACGGTCACAACAATTTGCCAGGTCATCCATGCTGTGCGAAACCATGACAACGGTCAGGCCTTCGTCATGAAGACGGCCAATGAGCTCAAGGAAATCCCTGCGGGCAGCCGGATCGAGGCCTGCCATGGGCTCGTCGAGCACCAGGACCTCGGGCTCCATGGCGAGCACGCCGGCAAACGCCACGCGGCGCTGCTGGCCGCCCGAAAGCTCAAAGGGGCTCTTGTCGCCTATCGCGGCGAAGTCGAGGCCCACGCGCGCAAGCGATGATGCGACACGGCGTGCAACCTCGTCTTGTGGCAGGCCAAGGTTACGCGGGCCAAACGCCACGTCCTGCGCCACGGTCTCGGCAAATAGCTGGCGCTCGGGATACTGAAACACCATGCCGACCTTGGCCTTAACCGCGGCGGCGTCTTTCTTGTTTGATAGGTCGAGCCCCAGCGCGCAAACGCTTCCCTCCTGCGGACGAATCAACCCGTTGAGATGCTGAACCAACGTTGATTTACCCGAGCCGGTATGACCCGCCAGGCCCAGAAACTCACCGCGACGCACCGTCAGCGAAACATCGCGCAGTGCCCAGGGGCTGTTTGGATCGTTGCCCCAAAGGACCTGTTTGCTCGATGCGTCCGCAGTGGTCGAGCGCTTGCGCCAGTGACGGCGCTCGCGGGCGCTCAGCGAGTAACTATGCGAGAGGTGCGAAATCTCGATGACGGGCTCCGACGCGGCCACCCCGTCAGTCACGGAGGATACATTGTCGAGCATACGAGAATCGGATGCGGAAGACTGCCCTGCGACGTCCGCCCCGCTTCGCTCGGCATAAGCCTGTGCAATCTCGGAGACCATATCCGCCTCACGCACCTGTGCGCAAACGGGCACGCCCTTCGCACGAAGCGACCTGCCCAGACAGCACGACGCCGGCATATCCAAGTTGAGCTGCGCAAGTTCGTCTTCCCGTGTCAAGATTTCCTCGGGCGTACCGAGCATGGCAACGCGCCCCGCCCGAAACACCGCGACACGATCGGCCTCGGCAGCCTCTTCCATAAAGTGCGTAATCATCACGATGGTCATGCCGCGATCGTGCAACGCGCGGCAAGCCTTCATGAGGCCCTGACGTCCACGCGGATCGAGCATCGAGGAAGCCTCGTCCAATATGAGCACGCGCGGTTCCATGGCGAGCACGCCGGCAAGCGCCACGCGCTGCTTTTGGCCGCCCGAAAGCGCGTGGGTCTCATGGCGCTCAAAGCCCACCAGGCCCACGCCCTTCAGCGCCTCGCGTACGCGCTGCGCAATTTGCGCCGATGGCACGCCAAAGTTTTCGGGACCAAACGCAACGTCATCTTCGACAAGCGTTGCCACCAGCTGGTCATCAGGATTCTGGAATACCATGCCCGCGGTCGAACGAATGTCGTAGACCAGCTCGGGGTCGGACGCATCCATGCCGTTGATGCGTACCGTGCCCGCATCGGGCTGCAACAGTGCATTCAGATGCTTGGCAAACGTCGACTTGCCCGACCCATTGCCACCGAGGATGCAGAAAAACTCGACATCCTCGATGTTCAGATCGACGCCGTCGAGTGCCGGTACGGCACCGTCATAGCTAAAGGAAACGCCCCGACATTCAATCATGCGCGGCCTTTAACCTGGTCCTTTTTAGGCGTGATGAGGTTGGAGACCGCTTTATACACAGCCAGCGTCAACGCCGAGTTAAGCACGGTCTTGATAAGGTTGAACGGCAAAACGGCGGGAAGCATGAGCGGGGCGATCACATCGACCGAGCCATACCAGAACCATACGCCAATGGTAAGGTTTGCGACCATAGACAACGCCGTAGCGGCAATAACGCCGATCACCAGACCAATCACGGCACCCTTATAGGTATGCATCTTCTGATAGACGATGGCCGCGGGCAGAATGTAGCCCAGCGTGGCAACCAGGTTCATAAGCGCGCCGACCCAGTCACCCGTGGTGAGCGCATGGATAACGATCGCCATGGCTGCAACAGCGGTTCCGGCACCGGGGCCATATGCAAACCCGCACACCATCGCCGGCACCAGCGACGGATCGTACGTCAAAAACGGCGCCGAAGGAAGGATGGGCAGCTGCACATACATAAAGAGCGCGCCCAGGGCACACATAAGCGCCATGGTTACGAGCTGTTTGGTGCTCCACCTATTCGTGTTCTCAAAATGGATATGCTGCGACTGTTCAGACATAAGATCACCTGCCTCTTTCATCCGGACTCTAACCGTTGGTACTGGGGTCTCACCAGTTCAGCCGGCATGCGAACCAACGCACGCACGGGTCGCGGACTCATCGGCTCGACGCAGGTCCTCGCCTGCGCCACGGCACCCCTTTGGCACCGCCCAATTTACCGCCAGTGGGGAATTTCACCCCGCCCTGAAACAGCAATTGCAAGTGTAGCACCAGCAGGCTTTCGCGCAAGCATGCCAAGGGTAATTTATGGCGGGGACTAGTTGCCGCAACTACCACGTTCCCCACCCATCCCAAAGTAGCGCGCCTTTCGCGGCAAAGCCGCGAAACAGCGACCGGGACACGTATCCCTATCGACCACGTCCTTCTCCGCCCGCCGACCTCAAGGCCGTAAACGCAGGGAATCCGGGGGCGTGACGGGGGCTTCTCTCCGGAACATTCCGCACTGATATCTTCTGTATTGAAGACGTCGATGATGCACCCGTATACCATTGACGTCGACACCATC
>CATZRJ010000098.1 GCA_958423535.1 uncultured Collinsella sp. | reverse complement strand
TCCTGGTAGATGCGAAGCAGGCGGCCCTGCTCGTCGGAATCGTCGGGGTAGAGGAACAAGGTGAGGTTCTTGGCGATCTCGGTCTTGTCGAAGTCGATGGAGCTGCCGGGGACCAGGCCGTCGTCGACACTTGCCAGGTCAAACAGACGCAGGCGGTTCTTGGTGGGCTGGCCGTAACCGGGCACATCGATGTTGACGAGCTTGGATGTGACGGCAAAATCGCCAAACTCGACGGTGTAGGAGTGGTCATCATCGATCAGGATGTCCTGTTCGCCAAGCCACTCGTCGGGGACGGCCTTCTGCTGGTTGTCGGCAAAGCGCTGACGGAACAGGCCGTAATGGTAATTGAGGCCCACACCGTCACCGGTAAGGCCCAGTGTGGCAATGGAATCCAGGAAGCACGCGGCCAGACGACCGAGGCCGCCGTTGCCCAGCGACGGTTCGACCTCAAATTCCTCAATCTTGTTGAGGTCGTGGCCGGCAGCGGTGAGCTGGTCTTTGACCTCGGCATAGATGCCAAGGTCGATCATGTTGTTGATCAGCAGTTTGCCAATCAAAAACTCAGCAGAGATGTAATAGAGCTTTTTCTTGCCATTGTTGAGCGGGCAGGCGGCGGAGCGCTCCTGTACGAGCTTGACCAGCAGTTTGTAAATGCGGCGGTCATCGAGTTGCTCGAGTGAAGTTCCAAAGGACTGCTCGGCAAGATCCGCAAGATCGATACGGGGCATGTTTCCTCCTGTGGTGAGTTGACGACATGTCAGAAATTCAAAAGAAGCCCGCGCGAGGGGATTGGGGTGGCCTCGCGCGGGAAAAGCGTTCGCGTCCGCACGGTGGGGTGGGGTCGGGCGCGGTAGCTCCTATTGAGGAAGCTCGATTTCGGCTTCCGACGGGATGCGGAAGTAGGTCTCGGTCCAGTCGGTGAGTTTGTGCTCGAGCTCGCGGGTGATGGCGCCGTCGAGCATGCGCCAGGTCCAGTTGCCGCCCAGCGTGGCAGGGGTGTTGATGCGCGCCTCGTTGCCCAAGTTGAGCAGGTCCTGCATGGTGTAGATGCACGTGTCGCTCACGCTGGCGGCGATGGTGCGGTTGAGTGCATCTGCCATGGGTTCGCCGGCCTGCTGATGGGTGTACAGGGCCGTCTGCTCACGCTGACGCGGGGTGGCCGTTCCCTCAAACCAACCGCGCGCCGTTTCGTTGTCGTGGGTGCCCACATAGGCGACGGTGTTGGCGATGTAGTTATGCGGCAGGTAGTACGAGTTGGTGCCCTCAAAGGCAAACTGCAGGATCTTCATGCCGGGGAAGCCCGAGTTGTCGCGCATGTCGATGACGCCGGGGGTGAGGAAGCCCAGGTCCTCGGCGATAACGGGCAGCGTGCCGAGCTTTTCCTCGAGTGTCTTGAAGAACTTGAGGCCGGGACCCTGCGTCCACGAACCGTAGGACGAATCGGGCGAGGAGAACGGCACCTCCCAATAGGCTTCGAAGCCGCGGAAGTGATCCAGGCGGATGACGTCGTACATGTCGAGTGCGGCGCGAATGCGACCCTCCCACCAGGAGAAGCCGTCGGACTCCATGGCGTCCCAGTCGTAGATGGGGTTGCCCCAGTACTGGCCGGTGGCCGAGAACTGGTCGGGCGGCGTGCCGGCGACGCTCACGGGATTGCCGGCGGCGTCGATCTTAAAGAGCTCAGGTGTCGCCCACATCTCGACGGAGTCACGCGAGACATAGATGGGCAAATCTCCGATGATGAGAATGTCGCGCTCGTTGGCATAGGCCTTGAGGCGGCTCCACTGGCGATCGAAGAAGTACTGCGTCATCTGGTGGTAGAGCATGCGCTCGGGATGGGCGGCGCAGATCTTGCTGGATGCCTCGCCGCGGCGGCGGAGCTCCTCGGGCCACTCCCAGAAGGCCTTGAGCCCGCACTCCTCTTTGACGGTCATGAACTCGCAGTAGGGGATGAGCCAGTCCTCGTTGGCTTGGATAAAGTCATCAAAATCGGCCGGCTTGTCGGCAGCAAAGCGCTCAGCGGCTCGGTCGAGAATCTGACGGCGGCCGCCAAAGATAGCACCGTAGTCGACATTGCTGGGATCGGAGCCCAGGTACACGCCGTCGATATCGTGCTGCTCCAGATAGCCGGCCTCGATAAGCTCGGCAAAGTCGATAAAGTTGGGGTTGCCTGCGCGGGCCGAGAACGACTGATAGGGCGAATCGCCATAGCTGGTCGTCGTAAGGGGCAGAATCTGCCAGTAATGTTGTTTGCACGAGGCGAGAAAATCGACGAAGTCGTAGGCATTCCAGCCAAAGCCGCCGATTCCGTATGGTCCGGGCAGAGATGAGACGGGCATGAGGACGCCGCTTGCACGCTCCATGAATGCGCTCACCAACCTTCTTGTTGTGGGGTCGGCCTGCCGATGGGTGTGCAGTCCGCCTCCGATGTTCTGATTCGATACGCCTATTGTAAAACATGTTGTTTAAACATGTACAGGCAAGATAAAAAAGTTGGTCGATTTTCGGCGAATGGTTACATGCCATGAAAAAGCCCCGACCTCAAAACGTGAGATCGGGGCAAGAGCGGTATGTAGGTTTTTGCTACTCGGCGTCGGCGAAGCCGTTGGGGTTGTGGCTCTGCCAGTTCCAGCTATCGCGGCACATGTCCGCGATGTCGTACTGGGCCTTCCAGCCCATCATGCGCTCGGCCTTGGAGGCATCGCACCAGTTGGCGGCGATATCGCCGGCGCGGCGCTCGCGGATCACGTAGGGCAGCTCCTTGCCGCAGGCCTTGGAGAAGGCGGCGACGACCTCGAGCACCGAGGTGCCGGTGCCAGTGCCCAGGTTAAAGATTTCGACGCCGGTCTTGCCGTTCATCCAGTTGAGGGCGGCAACGTGGCCCGAGGCTAGGTCGCAAACGTGGATATAGTCGCGCACACCCGTGCCGTCGGGGGTGGGGTAGTCATTGCCAAAGACCTGAACGGCCTCGAGCTTGCCCACGGCAACCTGCGCGACATAGGGCACCAGGTTGTTGGGGATACCCTTGGGGTCCTCGCCGATCAGGCCCGACGGATGGGCGCCGATGGGATTGAAGTAGCGGAGCAGCACGACGTCCCACTCGGGGTCGGCGGTGTGTACGTCCATAAGGATCTGCTCAATCATCCACTTGGTCCAGCCATAGGGGTTGGTCGCGGGCTTCTTGGGGTCTTCCTCGGTGACGGGCGGGTTGTCCGGATCGCCGTAGACGGTCGAGGAGCTCGAGAAGATGATGGACTTGCAACCATGGTTGCGCATGACGTCGATGAGCACCAGGGTGTTCTCGATGTTGTTGTGATAGTACTCGACGGGCTTGCTCACCGACTCGCCGACGGCCTTAAAGCCGGCGAAGTGGATGACGCGGTCGATCTGGTGAGTGTCGAAGATCTTGTTCATGGCCTCGCGGTCGAGCACATTAGCCTCGTAGAAGGTGAGGTTTTTGGCAGCCTCTTCGCCCACGATGGTCTTGACGCGGTCAACGGCGACAGCGCTGGAATTGGAGAGGTCGTCGACGATGACGACCTGGTAGCCGCCCTCGAGCAGCTGAACGACGGTGTGCGAGCCGATAAAGCCGGCGCCACCGGTTACGAGGACGCAGGTGTCTTTGGGGTCGAGTGCTTTGGACATGTAGTCTCCTATCGAATCAGGAACACTTCTTCAGGGGAGTATAGCGCAGGCAGGGGTACCAAGAACGTGCGCGGCAGGAAAAGCAGAGGAGCATGTTAACGTACTTATAGAAATGCTGCGTGGGCATAACCTCGACTTTGGCGTTTGCATACGAGCCGTCGACCATACGGTTTCCTGCCGTTCGTGGAAATCGTTGGGACGCGCCATATGTACGCTAATATGTATGAGTTGAGCGACATATAAATAAACATGTAACGGAGTACATATGTCACCAAACAGCGATTCCATCCTTTCCCAGGAGCTCTCGCGCCGCACTGCCCTCAAGGCC
>CATZRJ010000097.1 GCA_958423535.1 uncultured Collinsella sp. | reverse complement strand
CCTCCAGCAACTCCTGCCACGCCGGATTGCGCAGCGCCGCCGCAGGATGAAACGTCGGCATCACCACAAAGTGCCCCATCTGATGGAACCTGCCGCGCAGCTTGGTAATGCCAATCTCGGTCTTGAGCACAAAGTGCGTTGCGGGGTTGCCGAGCGTCACGATGATATCGGGCCAGATGCTTCGAATCTGCTCGCGCAAAAACGGTGAGCAAGCCAGCACTTCCTCGGGGCGCGGATTGCGGTTTCCCGGCGGGCGACACTTAAGCACGTTGGCGATATAGACATCCTCGCGCTTAAGACCTGCCAGGGACAAAATGCCGTTGAGGTCTTCACCCGCCGCACCCACAAAGGGTTCGCCCTGCAAATCCTCGTTACGACCCGGTGCTTCACCAATAAACATGACGCGGGCGCGGGGGTTCCCCACGCCAAACACGATATTGTGGCGCGACTGGTAGAGCTGGCAGAGGTGACAATCGCCCAGAACAGCTTCAATCTCCTCGAGTGCGACCTCACGTGGCGCCTGATGGGTATGGCCGGGGATGTGCATGACGCCCATGGCGACTCCTACACGTAGACCTTGTCGAGGCGCATGCCAAAGCCGCAGGCGACCTCGTAGTTAATCGTTCCGCGCAGTCGGGCCATCTCGTCCATAGTGATCTCGGCATCGCCATCGCGGCCGACAATAATCATCTCGTCACCATACTCGGCCTCGGGAATCTCGTGTGCCGGGTTGGACTGAATGGCGACCATAAACTGATCCATGCAGATATTGCCAACCTGACGCACGCGCTCGCCGCGATACAGCACGTCCATACGATTGGAAAGCGTACGCGATAGGCCGTCGGCATAACCGATCGGCAGCGTGCAGATCTGAACGCGTGTACGCGGTACGCGGTAGGTAAAACCGTAGCCCACACCCTCGCCCATCGCAGGGTGTGCCACGCGCGTCACGCGCGCATGGACGCTCATAACGGGATCGAGCTGCATCACGTGGCCGCTCAGCTCGCACGGCTGCATGCCATACAAGCCAACGCCGGCGCGAATCATATCAAAATGCATCGAAGGGTCGAGCATCGAGGACGGCGTGTTGGCGCAGTGCACGATACCGCACTCAAAACCCGCATCCTTAATGGCCTGAACGGCCTCGGTAAAGCGCTGGCACTGCAGCTTGTAGTCCCAGCCCGAAGGTTCATCGGCAGTGGCGAAGTGTGTAAATACGCCATCGCACTGAATGCCGCGATGGAAACTAATGCCGCGGACAAAGTCGAGCACCTGCGTGTAATGTACGCCGATACGGTTCATACCCGTCTCGATGGCGAGATGGTATTTGCCCACCTTGCCTGCCGCAACGGCGCACTCGCCATACGCAAGAGCAAAGTCAGACGTATAGACCGAGGGCATAATATCGAACTCGAGCAACGTCGGAATGGCTTCGATAGGCGGCTCGCTAAGGATGAGAATGGGTTTCGTGATCCCGCCCTGTCGGAGCTCAACGCCCTCGTTAACCGTCGCCACGGCAAACATGTCGGCTCCGGCCGAATACATGATCTTGGCGCACTCAACAGCTCCATGACCATAAGCGTCGGCTTTAACCACGCAGCATAGGCGCTGGCGCGGATTCAGCAAATTCTTATAGGCCCTCGTGTTGCGGCGAAGCGCCCCGCGGTCGATCTCGACCCAGGACCAACGCGTCAAATCGGCTTTATTCATAATTATTCATCCGACCCTTCGTCTGTGATTCCCAGATCATCGAGCGCATCCTTTGCCGCTAACTCCATGGCGGGACCGATCAAGTCGATAAGATCGGTCGCGATAACGCTCTTCTCGCCAAACTCCGTCGCCGCGGCAAAACCGGCATAGCTATGAAGTGCGACGGCATACGAGTACAGCAGCTCCCAACGGTCCATCTCGTCGCGCATGGTGGCCAGTGTGCCGGCCAGAATGCCCGCAAGGACGTCACCCGAGCCAGCGGTCGCCAACGACGCCGGGCCCGAGAGCGGCAGTAGCACGCGCTCAACACCGCAAATGGCCGTCGTTGGGCCCTTAGCGATAACAACGAGGTTATCGGAACCGGCGGCCCAGACAACCTTTTGCGCAGCAGCGATCGCGGTACCAAGGTCATTGACCTCATCGCCGGCAACAAGACGCGAAAGCTCGCGATAATGTGGTGTCATGACGAGCGGCTGCTCGCGACGATACATCTCGGGATTGCTGTCGATGCCGTCGATTGCAATCTTGGCAAGGCAGTTGAGGGCATCGGCATCCAAGATAAGCGGCACGTCGAGCTCGAGCAGACCCGAAACCACCTGCATGGCACCGGCAGACGTCGTCATGCCAGGACCACACAGCACACAGCTGTATTTCTTGGCAATCTCACATACCGTCATGCGCGCAGCGGCACCAAAAGATCCGCGAGAATCAGATGGAATGGCAAAAACCGGAATCGAGGGGAGCGCCATGCGGATAAGGTTGGCACACGCATCCGGCGTCGCGACCGCCACATAGCCGGCACCTGCGCGAGCAGCGGACTTAGCAGCCATAATGGCCGCACCAGGATACTGCGCCGATCCGGCAACAATGAGCACCGAGCCGCGCGAGTACTTATCGATATTCGTGGGCAGCGGAGCAAAGTAGTCCACAAGGTCGCCGGGCTCCACAATCTCGGCAGCATGGTCGACATCGTCAATGACCTCATCAAGGCGGTCATACAGACCACCGCAGACCAGATCGCCTGCATATTCGGGACCGTCAGCGCTGTATAAGCCGATCTTGGGAGCAATCATCGTCACCGTACGCTCGGCACGAATGCAGTCATCATCAACCACACCCGTCTCGGCATTCAGGCCCGAGGGAACATCGATGGAAACAACACAATCGGCATTTTCATTGACCGTGGGAATCCAGATTGAAAACGGCGCACGGAGATCACCGTGAAAACCAGTACCAAAAATGGCATCGACTACAACATCAGCCTTATCGATCAGCACCTCCAGCTCATCACGAGAGGGGCCGACACACACGTGCACGTCGCGGCCAGCAGTGCGGCGAGCAACATGGCGAGCGAGAGCGGCAGGGATCTCATCCGGCTCAACCGGAGAGACGATATCAACATCAACGCCCTTATGCGTCAGAATGTCAGCGGCAACCCAGCCATCTCCGCCATTATTGCCAAAACCGACCAATACAAGAACGCGATCGGGGTTGAGCTTTAAAATCTCATTGGCGGCAAATTCGCCCGCCAACTCCATGAGTTCGGCCTTCGAGGTGCCCTCACGCTCGATGATATCTTCGAGGCGAACGACTTCCTCGGTACTCAAAACCGGTTTCATCTATGCTCCTAGCGCATCTTGTGGACCATCATCCAGATGTTCCGACAAAGCAGATTGTTGCAGCTGTTCGAGTTCATCCAGGACTGAACGAGCCTCTTTAAATGTCTGAGCAACGCGCTCCTTCGTGCTCACTTTCTCTTCCTTGGGTTTAGGTCGAGCATCCTCGGTGATCGCAATGGCATTAGCGACAGCCAAGTCACCCGTCAGGGTAATAGAAAGAGCAACCTCGACAACGCCCAATTCCTGGGCGATTTCGAGAGCGCGACCCGAAAGCAGCGCTTTTGGCTTGCCGAGCTTATCGCGCGTTACAGAAACGTCTTTACGGCCAACGCCCTGACTAAAGCCCGTTCCAAGAGCCTTAAGCACCGCCTCGCGAGAAGCAAAACGACTAGCATAGTGCGCGGCAGGGCGAGACGATGCATCGCAATACGCACGCTCTTCATCGGTAAACACGCGTCGGGCAAACGCGGGCGTCTTCTCAAGGATTGATTTCATTCGGGAAATCTCGACGATATCAACGCCGATTCCGGCTTCGGCCATAATCACCTCCATGCTGCACAGACTAAGATATTGTAGCCCGTTCGCAGAAGATGCGACAAACGAGGGCTAAAAACACAGCGACAAAGAAGTGTTGGGCATCGAAACGCAAAAAAGGGGGAGGCCGCGAGGCCTCCCCCTTCTTCAGCTCAAGCGCACG
>CATZRJ010000096.1 GCA_958423535.1 uncultured Collinsella sp. | reverse complement strand
CCGCCGTTCGTATTCGACGCGTTTGTCCTACTCTATCCCCATTTTTTGCCGGCGCCAGTGAGGAATGTAACGAACCGCGCCAAAAAAAGAACGGGATGGCGCCCAAAAGAAGAGGTCCCGAGCGGGACCTCAAAATGGTGGAGATTATCTTGAGAGGCAGCAGACTACTTCGCACAGCGACACACGATCCTCGCTATGCTTTACGCGGTTTCTACTGCTCGCTATTCGCAATCGCCTGGTCGATAAGCTTGTCGAGTGCTGCGCGCTGCTCGGCGGAGCTGATGGCTCCCACGATTGGATCCCCTACGATGTTGCCATTCTGATCGATGACATATGTTGTCGGGAACGAGAACAGATTTGACGTAAACTTACCGGCCTCGCTATCCGACTTGAACCAGATGTTCTTATATGTCACGCCCTTCTTGCTCAGCACGTCCTTAGCATCTGCAATCTCGCCCTTGTTGCCATCGAGCGTAAAGGAATTGACGCCCACGACCTGGCCGCCCTTCTCGGCAAGCTCCTTATTCAAATTCTCAAGATCGCCCAGCTCGCCCACGCACGGCTTGCAAGTGGTGAACCAGAAGTTCATGACGGTGACCTTGTTCTTGGAGAACAGCTCGTCGCTGCTCACGTCGTTGCCATCCAGGTCCTTGCCCGTAAAGCTGGGGAACTTCGTCGCCTCGCTCGAAGCATTGGTACCAGCCGTCATGCCAGCGGTCGAAGCGTCGACGCTCTCGCCTGCACTCGGCGTGCTTCCACAGCCGGGAAACTCCTTCTCCAGGCTCTCGAGCTTGTCCTCGATCTCCTTGATCTGCTGTGCACCGGCCTTGAGCGTCTTAAGCTCATCCGCCGTGAACTCATCCTTGGCGCCGTCAATGGTCTTGAGCAGGAAATCGCCGTAATTGCTGCCGTCCTCAATCATTGCCGAGTCTTTATTTGCCGCATTGAATACCTTTTCCCACAGCGCGTTATCACTCGAAAAGATATCGTTCTCCTTCTGCATGAGTTTTGCATACAGCTCGGCGGCCTCGTCGGCATTGGCCGGCTTCTGCGCAGTGAGTTCTGCAATCTTAGGATCGGAGCTCGCAGATTCGCTCGCATTGCCACCGGGCGCCGAACATGCCACAAGGCACAAGGCCAATACCGGCACCATAAACAGGGCCGCAATCTTAGAAAGCTTCATGGTCATTCCTCCGTTTTGTCGAAGCTTGTTTACTTTTTATCGGCGGTCAAGGGAAGCTTTTCCGCCGACACATCCAGGCCATAGCGATAGCTGATGGCATCGACAGGACAGGCCCCGATGCACTTTCCGCACCGGATACATTCGGCATGATTGGGCGCGCGGACCACATCAACGTCCATCTGACAAACCTTTGAGCACTTGCCGCACGAGACACATTTGCATGCGTCAACCCGAATCCCCAGTAGAGACACCCTATTCATGAGCGCATAGAATGCGCCGAGCGGGCAAATCCATTTGCAGAAGGGGCGATAGAACAAAACGCTCAGCACTACTACGGCAATGAGAACGGCAAGTTTCCAGGTAAAGAGCTGCCCCAGCGCAGATCGAATGCCGGCGTTGGCAATGGCCAGCGGAATGGCGCCCTCGAGCACGCCCTGCGGACAGACGTATTTGCAAAAGAACGGATCTCCCATCCCCAGGTCGTTGACCACCAGCACAGGCAGCAATACCACAGCAAACAGCAGCACGAAGTATTTGATATACGTAAGCGCCTTGAGCCTTTTCGTGGAGAACTTTTTGCCGGGAATCTTGTGAAGCAGCTCCTGCAGCCAGCCAAACGGGCACAGAAAGCCGCATACAAAGCGTCCCAGCAGCACGCCGAGCAAAATGAGCGTACCGGTAACATAGTAAGAAAAGTTGAACTTGGATGAACCTACCACCGACTGGAACGACCCGATGGGGCACGCACCCGATGCCGCGGGGCACGAATAGCAATTAAGTCCAGGTACGCAGACTGTTTTTCCCGCGCCCTGATAGATGCCGCCTTTGGCAAAGTTTGGCAGGTGAATGTTGGTGACCAGCGTCGCCGCCGCCTGAATGAATCCGCGAAATCGGGCCAAAACATGCGACGCAGTGTTTTCTCTTTTATCCAATTCCGATACACTCCAAGCACAGCCTAATCGCTTTGGCCAGCACGGCATCCGCCTCGCCACGCATAACACCAAAGCACACCATGGCAATTCCGACGATCAACAAAACGACCTGTACCACGGGTTTTACCGCTTTGAACAACCCGACCACTCCTTTCGTTACGCGACCATTGGACCATATCGACTATAAAATCCGTGTTAAGCGCGATTTGGAATGTGCAAGGAGACTGTTATGCGTATTTTGATCGTCGAAGACGAGCGAGCACTGTGCGATGCAATCGCGCGCAGCTTGCGAAACTTGGCATACAGCGTCGACTGCTGTCACGACGGACAGGAGGCGCTCGACCTGCTGGGCGTCGAAGTATTTGACCTCGTGGTACTCGACCTCAACCTTCCCCGTATCGACGGCATGACCGTGCTCAGGGAACTTAGGAAAACTGACTGCGAGACCAAGGTGCTGATTCTGTCCGCGCGTGGCGAAGTATCCGATAAAGTCTCTGGACTCGATGCCGGCGCCAACGATTACCTTACCAAGCCGTTTCATCTGGACGAGCTTGCGGCAAGGATCCGCAGCCTTACCCTCAGGCGTTTCGCACAAAGCGACATAGTATTAACCTGCGGGAAGCTCTGCTTTGACACCAAGGCGCGCATCGCCTCCGTGGACAGTGAGGCTCTATCTCTTACACGCAAGGAAACGGGAATCCTGGAATACCTGATGCTTAATCAGGGGCGCCCGGTAAGCCAGGAGGAGCTTATCGAGCACGTTTGGGATAGCAGCGTGAACAGCTTTAGCAACGCAACCCGCGTTCACATCTCGTCACTCCGCAAAAAGCTACGCAGCGCTTTGGGATACGACCCGATTCGCAATCGGATTGGAGAGGGCTACGTTATGGAGGATAGCGAATGAAAAGGCTTTCGCTGCAATGGCGCATAACGATCATGACGGCACTGCTCACGTGTGCGGCGTGCGTGCTGACGAACTGCCTGGTCGGCTATACGGGCATGCGCTATATGGATGCCATCGGCAGTGACATCTCGGCCTTTAACGCTGCCGGCGCGGATTCGCCCCAGGTGTTCGACCCAACGAAAACGGCCCTCGATGACAAGGTCACAATCGTCGTAAACGACGCACAGGAGTCTTTTGGCACGACAGCCTGGTACATCACGGCTGGAGTCACACTCCTTGGCGGCGCGCTGGCATACTTTGTGAGCGGTCGTGCGCTCAAACCGCTACGGGCTTTTGCAGCCCAGGTTGAGCGTGTGCAGCCTGACAACCTAAGCGAAATCAGACTCAGTGAAGATGTGCCCACCGAGCTACAACGATGCAGCGCCTCTTTCAACGACATGATCTCCCGTCTTGGCGAAGGGTTCTCTGCACAGCGTCAGTTTACCGGCAACGCCGCACACGAGCTGCGCACCCCGCTCGCCCTTATGCAAGCACAGATTGAACTATTCATCTCCGAGCACTCCGGTTTGCAACCCGAAACAGCCGAGCTGCTCGGCCTGCTACAAGAACAAACCGAGCGCATGTCTCGAATGACCAAGGTATTGCTCGAGATGAGCGAGCTCCGCAGCGTTCTTTGCGAGGACGATGTGGAACTTGGTCCCTTGTCCGAAGAGGTCCTCACCGACCTTGCGCCACTTGCCGAAAATAAGGGCATAGCCCTCAATTGTGCTGGAGACGCTTTAGTAATCGGGAGCGACACGCTCCTCTATCGGCTGGTGTTTAACCTGGTCGAAAATGCCATCCGTTACAGCCACCCCGGCTCGACTGTCAACGTCTCCATCAGCGACAGCGACAGCCACGTGCTCCTGCGAGTCAAAGATGAGGGCCCGGGAATACCCAAGCAGTACCGAGAGAGCATCTTCCAGCCGTTCTTTCGTCTAGACAAATCCCGCAGCAGGGCATACGGCGGCGCAGGACTCGG
>CATZRJ010000095.1 GCA_958423535.1 uncultured Collinsella sp. | reverse complement strand
GCCTGGACGAGGATCGCGGTCCTCGCGGCGGCCGTGACGACCGTGGTGGCCGTGGCGGCGACCGTGGCGGTCGCGGCGGCTTTGGCGATCGTGGTGGCCGTGGCGGCGACCGCGGCGGTCGCGGTGGCGATCGTGGCGGCCGTGGCGGTTTTGGTGACCGTGGCGGCGACCGTGGCGGTCGCGGTGGCAACCGTGGTGGCTATGGCGATCGCGGTGGCAACCGTGGCGGCTTCGGCGGCAACCGTGGTAACGACCGTGGCGGTCGCGGTGGCGATCGTGGCGGCCGCAACGGCGGCGGCTTCCGCGGCAACCGCTTTTAGGGGTTACGCGGTTCTACGAACCGCGTAACTAGTTGACGCTGCAAACCCGTCAGAGCGGCAATCTGCCTTTCAACTTCGGCGGCATGACCAGAAGGTCAATGCCGCCTCGTTTCAAGGCACCTTGCTCGCTCTGGCGGGCTTTCGCTGTCGGTGCCAAAACATCGGCGTTGCCGAAGCAGTCGTTGGGAACGTTCTTAAACGACTACGTAGTATGAGAGTGGATAATCTCCCGGTTTGAGCCTGCATTCAAGCTTAGAGTGGGAGATTGTCCACTCCCATTTGTTATGTGTCCGAAAATCTACGCTCGTTTCTGCTCTTCCTACATTTGTAGGAACAGTTCGTGGAGGCGGGTGTCTTCGTCGAGTTCGGGGTGGAAGGTTACGCCGAGCTGGTTGCCTTGGCGGGCGGCGACGATACGGCCGTCGACTTCGGCTAGGGCCTCAGCGTCGCCGTGCACTTCGACGATACGAGGCGCGCGGATAAACGTCAGCGGCACCTCACCGTCGATGCCGGCGACGGATCCTTGAGTGCGAAAACTGCCGAGCTGTCTGCCATAGGCATTACGCTCAACGAGTACGTCCATGGTTGCCAGGCGCGGCGTTCCTTTATCGTCGTGTGCGGCAAGATTGCGCGCCAATAGAATCAAGCCGGCGCAGGTGCCAAGGACGGGCATGCCTTCAACAATGTGGGTGCGAAGCTCATCGAGCATGCCGAGCTCGGCAAGTAGCTTGCCCTGAACGGTAGACTCGCCGCCAGGGAGTACCAGACGGTCAAAGTCCTGCTTCAAATCAGCCGCCTGTCTCAACTCAATACAACGTGCGCCCAGCTCAGATAGCCTTGCCTCGTGCTCGGCAAAAGCGCCTTGGGCCGCCAGCACGGCGACCGTTTGGTCTGCATAATCGCTCATGTGCGATCCTTTCTGCTGGACTAGCGCCCGCGCTCCTCCATGATGATCTCGATTTCGTCGGCGTTGATGCCGACCATGGCCTCGCCCAGGTCCTCCGAAAGCTCGGCGATGAGCTTGGCATCGGTGAAGTTTGCCACGGCCTTGACGATGGCGGCGGCGCGCTTGGCGGGGTCGCCGCTCTTAAAGATGCCCGAGCCGACAAAGACGCCCTCGGCACCCAGCTGCATCATCAGCGCAGCGTCGGCGGGGGTCGCTACGCCGCCGGCGGCAAAGTTCACGACGGGAAGCTTGCCCGTGGCATGGACCTCGCGCACCAGCTCGACCGGAACCTGTAGTTGCTTGGCTGCCTCAAAGAGCTCATCGTCGCGCAGGGCAACAACGTCGCGGATCTGCTTCTGGATCTTGCGCATGTGGCGCACGGCCTGGACCACGTCGCCCGTGCCCGGCTCGCCCTTGGTGCGGATCATCGTGGCGCCCTCGGCAACACGGCGCAGCGCCTCGCCCAGATCGCGGGCGCCGCAGACAAACGGCACGTCAAACTGGTCCTTGTCGATGTGATAGACGTCATCGGCAGGGGAGAGAACCTCGGACTCATCGATGTAGTCGATCTCGATGGCCTGAAGGACCTGCGCCTCGACGATGTGACCGATGCGGCACTTGGCCATAACGGGGATGGAGACGGCCTCTTGGATGCCCTTGATCATCTTGGGGTCGCTCATGCGCGAGACGCCGCCTGCGGCACGGATATCGGCCGGGATGCGCTCAAGTGCCATGACGGCGCAGGCGCCCGCCTCCTCGGCGATGCGTGCCTGCTCGGGCGTGGTGACGTCCATGATGACGCCGCCCTTGAGCATCTGCGCGAGCTCGCGATTGAGTTTGACGCGATCGGCCTTGCTGGTCTGTTCTGCCATGGTTGCTCCCTTTGTTGACATGTGCATTGCTTGACGGAACATCCTATCGGGGAGCTGGGTATGGCGAAATACTCAGTTTTCGAGATAATAACAAGGCCAGACTAATACCAGATTGAACAGCGCGATAAGGTCAGGTGGCAAACACATGCTTGACTATAATTTGGAAAAACGCGGCGAAGCATCGCTCTATGAGTATGTTTACCAGCAAATTCGAGATGATATCGTAGCTGGACGCATTGCGGCGGGGGAACATCTTCCGTCTAAGCGCGCCTTTGCCAGTCATCTGGGAATCAGTGTCATTACCATCGAGAATGCATATAACCAGTTACTTGCCGAGGGCTATATTTGTTCAATGCCGCGTCGGGGCTACTACGCTTGCGAGCTTCCGGATGCACCGGTTTTGCCTTTGACTACGGGGAGCATCGACCGAGATACCGTCTCTGTGGGCCCCAGCGCGCATGATGCCGATGGACGGACCGAGCGATTCGATACACTTTCTCCTTCCGCTTTGGAGGCGGCGCGGCTTTGGCAAAGCGCGCTACGGGCGACGCTGACATCCGAAGACGAACGCGAGGTCTTTTCGCCCGCACCGGCACAGGGCACCGCTCGGCTACGACGCGCAATTGCTCACCATCTGCGTGGGACGAGGGGCATGAATGTCGATCCCAATAACATCGTTATCGGCGCGGGCGCCCAGCTGCTCGATACCATGTTGGTTCAGTTGCTTGGCGCGGACAAGGTGTATGCCGTTGAGGACCCGGGCTATTTGCGTCTGACGCGCATCTATCAGGCTATGAGCTGCAAAGTTCGACATATCCCGTTGGATGATGAGGGCGTGGGCTTGAGCACTCTGCAGAAAAGCGGGACCGATGTCCTTCACCTGATGCCGTCCCATCAGTATCCGACCGGCCTTGTGACGAGCATTGCGCGTCGCTATGCCCTGCTGAGCTGGGCCGCCGAGCAGCCGGGCCGGTATCTCATCGAAGATGACTTTGATTGTGAGTTTCGCCTTGCTGGTAAGCCGATTCCCGCGCTCGCGTCGATCGATGCCGCCCAGTCGGTTATCTACACCAACACGTTTTCGAAGAGCCTGTCATCGGCGCTGCGTCTAGCGTACATGGTGTTGCCCGATGAGCTGATGGAGCGGTTTAGGCGCAGCCTTGGTTTCTACGCCTCGTCGGTGAGTTCTGTTGACCAGGTCGCTTTGGCACGTTTGCTGGAATCGGGTGATTACGAGCGGCATGTGAACCGCGTGCGTGTTCGTGCTCGCGAGGCGCGTGATGGCCTGGCGGCGCTTGTACGGAAAGCGTTTCCGGCAGGGGAGGTCTCGATCGAGCATGCGGACGCGGGCCTTTACTGCACTGTTGTTGCGGAGCGCGGAACGGGTGGAAGCTCTTTTGCGCGGGCTCTCACGCGCTCGGGTATTCCGTTTATCGATATCAGTGACTGTTATTGGTGTGCCGATGGTGCATTTGTCCCTGAAAACTCAAGTCAAATTCTTGTTCAGTATGACGATCTGAATCCAAAAGTGCTAACTACCTTGGAATTGCAGCTAATGGGGGGGCGCTCTGCAATCTAAGTGAGTAGACTTTTGGCATTTTGGCGACCAAGCCGTTTTACCACAAGCTATCTACCTGCGACTTTATAAAGCAATTTGGCTGGTCTGCACGGCAAGTTCGAAAAAGTCTACTCACTTGCCGCGCAAAGCTTCTGCATGAGAAAAAAATGGGGTTTTCAACAGTGCTTCGTCCAGCTCTCGGCAAGCTTTTGGTCAGTTGGGGAGGGCTGTTGAAAACTTAGCAGTCCGTTCGGTGCCATTTTTGTTGCGTTCGCGCCAATGCGAGACCGATTGGGTTGAAATCCGTGTTTTCCTGTGCCTATGAATGATCTACTTTGTGACATATCGGCTTTTAGGTACTGGCGTTTGCCTCCTCAAGTCC
>CATZRJ010000094.1 GCA_958423535.1 uncultured Collinsella sp. | reverse complement strand
GATGGAATCAGCTAGGTCGCGGGGCGTCGCCTGTGTTTGGCGGCGTCCCGTTTTTTGTGCTGCAGGGAGGGAAAGCATGAACGCCACGGTTGTGATTCCAACATATTGGGCAGACGATGATGTCCATGCAAACGCTCCCGGCGTCTATGACCACTCGACGAAGCTCAACGCCGCCAATCCCGAGCTCGACCGCTGCCTGGCCTCGCTCGAGCAGGTGCACGACATTCCGAGGATTATCCTTTTGGTGGTCTGCCCCATCTCGGTCACGGCTGATGTGTCGAAGCGCGTCCACGAAATCGTCGACGCGCACCCTACGCTCAAGGTCACCGTGGTTACCAACAACCAGGCATCGCGTATCGCCGACCGTGTGGCGCAGATTGCTCCCAAGGGCTCGGGCGAGTGCGTGAGTCTGCGCGGATACGGCGCCATTCGCAATATGGGGCTTGCCTGCGCTGCGGTGCTCGGCCACGATGCCGTTGTCTTTTTGGATGACGACGAGACCGTTATCGATGCCGACTTTATGAAGCGCGCGACCTATGCACTGGGCCAGCAGACGCGTCAAGGCCTGCCGATTTTGGTTAAGAGCGGTTACTTTTACGATCGCGACGGATCGCCGTTGGCGCCCACAGACAAGGTGGGCATCTGCCATCGTTGGTGGACCAAACGCATCGAGTTTAATCGCTGGATGAAAAAGGCGCTCTCGGGCACCCGTATTTCGCGTTCAAACTACGTGTGCGGCGGCCTTGTGGCGCTTCATGCCCGCGCCTTTACCCGTGTGGCGTTTGACCCGTTTATCACCCGAGGCGAGGACCTAGATTACCTCTTTAACATGCGCATGTTTGGCTACGACGTGTGGTTTGACAACGAGTGGGTTGTTCGTCACCTGCCGCCCGAGTCCGAGAAGCGCTCGCCGCGCTTTATGCAGGATGTGTACCGTTGGTACTACGAGCGTGCCAAGCTGACGTTTGCCGCGCACCAGCAGGAGCTCGTTCCCGTCACGGCCGCGTCGCTCATGCCCTATCCGGGCCCGTGGATTTCGCGCGAGCTCGACGACCGCGTGCGCAAAACCGCCATGGTCCGCAGCATGTTTACCCGCGAGCACGAGGGATACCTGCGCATTTGGCGTCACGGTATTGACGAGGCCAAGACCTACGCGCGCCAAAACGCCGCAAGCTACCTGCGTTTCCAGAGCTTCTGGCCCAAGATCATGGACGGGCTCTGGCACGACGCACAACTGACCAGCATCCTGGAGGGGACTGAATGATCGACCGCCGCGCCCAGCGCGATAATTCAATATCAATCTTTCGCGTGATCGCCGTTGTCTGCGCCATTTGCGTGCTGGTGTACTTTATTTTTGCCCTGGCGACTGGAATCGAGCCGATCGCGACCGTGGTCGCCTGCGCACTGCTGTGCATCTTTCTGTGCATTTTTATCTATTTGACGCTCAATCCCGATTCGGTGCGTTCGCAGTACACCGAAGAGACGCTCTCGGTGGCCTCTGCCATGCTCGAGGACATCAAAGGCGGTCTGACGCAGGAGTCGGCGCGTCTGGTGTGCCAGCGCATTTTGCCCGAGACGCGTGCTATGACGGTTGCCATCACCGACGAGAGCAACGTGCTGGCCTGCGCGGGCGAGTTTGAGGAAAAGCTGCTGCCCGATTCGCCCATCCACACACTTGCCACGCGCTACGTCATCGAGCACGGTATCGTCCAGTCGTTCAACCGTGTGGTGGACGTGGTGGGCTCGGATGGCTCGCACAACCATGTTCCTGCCGGTATCATCGCTCCTATCAAGGTGGGCGACCGCACCGTCGGCACGCTCAAGTTCTACTACAAGACCCCGCGTGCCGTCGACCGCACTCAGTACGCGCTTGCCTCGGGTTTTGCCGAGATCCTGTCCACGCAGCTCGCCATCCACGAGCTCGAGGTGCAAAAGGAGCTCACGGCCCGTGCCGAGGTGCGTGCCCTGCAGGCGCAGATCAACCCGCATTTTCTGTTCAACACGCTCAACACCATCGCGTCGTTTACGCGTACCGATCCGCTGCGCGCCCGCGAGCTGCTGCGCGAGTTCTCCTCGTTCTATCGCGCCACGCTCGACAATTCGGGCTCGCTCATTCCCGTGTCGCGCGAGGTCGCGCAGACCAAGCGCTACCTGACGTTTGAGAAGGCGCGCTTTGGCGAGGATCGCGTGCTGGCGACCTTCGACGTGTCCGAGGACGTCGAGGACACGCTGGTGCCGGCATTTGTAATCCAGCCAATCGTCGAGAATGCCGTGCGCCATGGTATGGGCGACGATGCACTGATGATCGACGTGTCGGTCCACAGGGATGGCGAAGATGCGATTTTGATTGTGGTCGCCGATAACGGCGTGGGCATGGACGAAGGCACCGCTGCCAGACTGTTTGACGAACGCTCCGCCCGTCCCGACGCCAGCTCCCCGCAGGGCGGCGGCGCTGGTGTGGCCATGCACAATATTTCGGAGCGCATCCATCGCTTTTATGGACCGCACTCTTATACACGCGTCGAATCGGCCCCGGGCAAGGGCGCTAAAGTGCTCCTGCATCTCGATTTGTCGGAGAGCATCTTCGACATTCAAGAGTAGAATGATAGGTTACGGGTTTAACGCTAGTTGGCGGATGCCCGACGTAGTTAGTTGACGAAAGGTTTTATCCCTATGCTGCGTGCGATGATTGTGGATGATGAGGCCCCGGCCCGTTCGGAACTTCGCTTCTTGCTCGAGCAGACGGGCAAGATCGGCACGATCACAGAAGCGTCGAGCGTTCGCTCCGCTATCGAGATGCTTATGGAGAGCCGCGTCGATGTTGTGTTCCTCGATATCTCGATGCCTGGCGCTTCGGGTCTGCAGCTTGCCGAGGCACTGCATAAGCTCAAGAATCCGCCGGCGATCGTATTCGTAACCGCGTACAGTGATCATGCGGTCGAGGCGTTTGATGTGGATGCCGTCGACTATCTGATGAAGCCGGTCGAGGAGGCTCGCCTGGATCGAGCGATCGATAAGGTTATGCAACGCGCCAAGCCTGTCACGGACAGCAAGGTGACCATCGAGCGCATCCCGGTGGAAAAGGGCGGCCGCAAGGTCCTCATCCCCGTGGACGACATTCGCTTTATCATGGCCAAGGATGATTACTCCTGCATCTATACGGTCGACGACCGCTTTTTGTCGACGACCTCGCTGGCGCAGTTCGAGGCCAAGCTCTGCGACTTTGGCTTCTTCCGCGTTCACCGCCGCTATATCGTCAACCTGGCGTGTGTCACCGACGTCGAGACGGTTCCCTCGGGCGCTATCCAGCTGGGCATTACGGGCGTTGACGAACGCGTACCGGTTTCGCGCCGTCGTGTCGTACCGCTCAAAAAGGCCCTGAGCCTCTAGTACACTGGCCCCGCAGCCCTGTAGACCAAAATCGTCTGCGGGGCCGTGGGGCTTTTTGCATGAATGCACCAAATCGTTTTGCGGAAGGGATCCCATGAACAGTGCAAGCGCCAAGCGTATCGACATTATCTCGGACACCCACGGCTATCTTTCGCCTGCGCTCCTGGACGAGCTTAAGGGTGCGGATCTGATTATCCACGCCGGCGACCTTACGTCGGAGATGGACTACGAGCACCTGCGCACCATCGCTCCCGTGCGAGCGGTGCTGGGTAATAACGACTACTACCGCGACTACGGTCCCGATGTGGACCGCTTGGCGCTCTTTACCTACGAAGGACTCAAGTTCGCCGTAGCCCACTACCGCGAAGACCTTCCGGTGGGATCCGTAGACGTAGCCATCAACGGCCACACCCACGTAACCAAAGAAGCCCAAGTGGGCCGCTGCCTGGTCCTCAACCCAGGCAGCGCCAGCTACCCCAGGGGCACCCGAGGCCCCACCATGGCCAGAATGCTCGTCAAGGACGGCAAGATTCTGAGCATCAAATTTATTGACCTAGAGTAGGTGCAACAAAAACGGGGGATGCAGATCGCATCTCCCGTTTTTCTTTGAGCCAAAGGCCGAAGTTCAACAACAATCTTAGACAACCCCGCCGAGGAGAACGGGGACCTCGAGCCGCGGAAGCGGCGAGGAACAAAGTCTTTGAAGCACGTGACGGCAGGGAGGGTCTCCGGGGCCGGCTGGCGCGGGTTGAGTTTGTCGCGAGTTCCGCACGCAAAGGAAAGCACTTAATGTGCTTTCCGTCTTG
>CATZRJ010000093.1 GCA_958423535.1 uncultured Collinsella sp. | reverse complement strand
GACGTTCTTGTACCAGTACGCGCTCGCCTTGGGATAGCGCTTCTGGGTCTCAAAGTCGATGTAGAACAGGCCATAGCGCTTGTTATAGCCGTTGGTCCAGGAGAACTGGTCCTGCAGCGACCACACGAAGTAACCGTCGACGTTCACGCCGCCGTCGATTGCCTTGAGGATCCATGCGAGATGCTGACGCATGTAGTCGATGCGAGGGGCGTCATCGATAAAGCCGTCCTCGAAGTCGTCCTTATAGCCCATGCCGTTCTCGGTGATGTAGATCTTCTTGTAGTTGGGGTAATCGTTCTTAATGCGGAGCAGCAGGTCGTAGAGGCCCTCGGGATAGATGATCCAGTCCCAATCGGTGGTGGGAACGCCTTCGCGCACGCATGACTCGCCCACGCCCTTGAGGAACCAGCGCGAGGAGCCCTTGTCGCCGGTGCCATTGTGGTTGATGTCGTTTTCGCCCTCGGCGGCACGCAGGAACTGGCACTTGTAGGTGTTGACGCCCAGGCAATCGTTGTAGGGGAGCGCGGCGGTCAGCGCGGCGATGTCCTCGTCGCGGACGTCGAGCTCGCCGCCGGCGATATGGGCAAGCTTGGTCGCAGCCTCCATGGTGTCGGCTGCATAGTGGCCACGGAAGGTGGCGTCGAGTACCCAGCGGTTGTTGATGACGTCGGCCATGCGGGCGGCCTCGCAGTCGGCAGCGCTGTTGGGATCGAGGGGATACTTGGGCTCCAGGTTCTGGACAATGCCGATCTCACCCTCAAAGCCGCCCTCATGGAAGGCGACGACAGCCTTGGCGTGGGCCACCATCATGTTGTGCATGAGCTGGAAGGCCTTGTCCAGGCGATACTTCTCGCCGTGCGGCCAGTTGCCGACGATAAAGCTGCCCTCGGCGGTTGCGGGAATCTCGTTAAACGTGAACCAGTGCTTGACCTCGGTGAACTCGGCAAAACAGAACTTGGCGTACTCGACAAAGGCGTCGATCGTCGTGCGCGTCAGGAAGCCCTCGCCGCCGTCCTGGTAAAAGGCCTCGGGCGTATCAAAGTGATCGAGCGTGACATAGGGGATAACGCCGGCTTTGTTGCAGGTGGCGAAAAGCTCATGATAGAAGGCGACACCCTCGTGGTTGATCTCGCCAGTGCCGTTGGGGAAGATGCGGCTCCAAGCGATGGAGACGCGGATACCGTTGATGCCGAAGCGCTGGCACAGGTCGATATCGACCGGGTACTTGTTGTAGAAATCGCTTGCGGGATCGGGGGAGAAGCGACCCTGAGCTGCCAGGAAATCGTCCCAGGGCACTTTGCCCTTGCCGTGCGTGCGGGTCTCGCCCTCAACCTGGTAAGCGGCGGTGGCGCCGCCAAACACAAAGCCGTCGGGGAACTGCATGGGGTTGGTCATGAGTCATCCTTTCTGTGGGATTCGAATAGGGAGAGGTGCCCGAACTGGGGATCCGGGCACCAACAGAGGGAGGAACCTAGTCGAGGTTCTCGCGGAGCCACTTGATGGCGCCAGCGGGGTCGCGGGTAAGGTCGATATATTCCTTGCCGCGCGGGGCGAGCAGCTTAATGCCCAGGCGATCGGTGTCGGCCTTCATGTCGTTGTAGTAGCTACGGACCTGCGGGGCAAGCACGATAACGTCGTACTGATCCATGATGGCAGTGTGCTGGCCATAGGCGCCTGCGGAGGAAGCGATGTTCTCTCCGGTCTGTGCGGCACCTTCCTTGATGGCGTTGGCGAGCATGGCAGAGGTGCCGGCGCCGGCGCACAGGACGAGGACCTTCAGGCCATCGACATCCTTCTTGGCGGATGCATCGGCAGCGGGCTCGGGCTGATCGACGACAGGCTTGTTGTCGGCGGCGGCAACAGTCGTCTCGACGGAAGCGGTAGCCTGCTCGACAGCGGGCGCAGGGGCGTTGGCGGCGATGGCAGCGGCACCATCGGACTCGAGACCCAGCTCGGCGGCGCGCTCGGCCTCCTGGTCGCAGAGCAGCTTATCGTATGCCTTCAAGAACGGCAGGTAGATGATGGCGTCCAGCAAGATGATAATCGCGACAAATACCAGGGCGATAAGCTGGAAGTTCGTGGTGATGAAGATGCCGATGGGGGCAGGGGTAGCCCAAGGCACCACGAAGGAGAAGCCGTTCATGCCCACGTTATCGATAAAGAACTTGGCAACACTCACGTTGACGCAACCGGCGGCAACAAAGGGGATGAGCATGTAGGGGTTAAGGATCATCGGCGCGCCAAAGAGCAGCGGTTCGTTGACGGCGAAGGCAACAGGAACAATCGAGGCCTTACCGACGGCCTTGAGCTGCTTGGACTTCATAAAGAGAATCAGCAGAAGCGGCACGATGAACGTGGCGCCGGTGCCGCCGAACTCACCCACGAGCGACATGTTAAAGGTGAGGGAGTGGGCGGGGTGGCCACCGGCCAGCAGAACCTGCAGGTTCTCGGCCTGGTTGGCAAGACGGATGGGGTCGATGCCCGGCTGGACGATCGAGGGGCCGTGGACGCCGATAAACCAGAAGAACGCGGTGGCTGCCTGGATAAGGATAAGGCCAGGATAGGTTTCTGCAGCGGTGAAGAGCGGGGAGAGCAGTTTGATAAGCAGCTCGGAGAACGGAACGCCCATGAGGTTGCGCACGACGACATCGATGATGCCGCAGATGATGACGGCACCGCCAAAGGGGATGATGTCGCGGAAGTTCTGAGCGATGGCGCCCGGGACCTCCTTAGGCAGCTTAATGGTCAGATCGCGCGAGACGCAGAACTTATAGACCCACACGGTAATGAACGCGGCGATATAGGCCGAGAACAGACCGCGCGTGCCCATGCTGGTGCAATCGAAGACCGAAAGCTCGGAGCCGTTGAACTTGGTGGTGAACTGCGTGACTGCGAGCAGCAGCATGCTGCACTGGGCGGCCACCATGGTGGAGCCGTCGTTGAGCACTTTGCCGGCGGGCATGCGACGGTTCATGGAAGCCGTGAAGTTCTTGGCAGTGGTGCCGGCAACCATGATGCCCATGACGCCCATGGTGAAGTTGTAGAGCTTGTTGCACCAGTCGATGAGCGGCTGGGGCAGCGTGACGCCGACTACGCCGGGAAGGGTGGCAATGAGCAGAAAGATCGAAGAGGTGAGGACAATGGGCATGCACCCAAGGAATCCGTCCTTGATGGCCTGGAGGTATATGTTCCTCGAGATCTTCTCAAAGAACGGTTGATGCTTTTCGAGCATCTTTACGATGGCGTCCATAGAGCTCCTTTGCTACTTGATGCGCGATGCATGTGGATGGAACTGGTCGTCGATGGATGGTCAGGACTGCCCGGAAACCTTCCTGCTTAAGGAAGGCATTGCGAAATGACAACGTTGTCATTTCGTTAATGACAACGTAAGACATTTTTGGAAGAGCAACAAGGATATACGGGTGAGCGGTCGATATTGTTCGGTAAACGGTTGATTTATCAGTCAGGCAGGTAGTGTATGCTAGAACGCAAAAACAAGCGATGTAAAACCGACTGGAGAAGCAGTGGCAACGATGGACAAGAAAAATGTCTCAATGAATGATGTGGCGATTGCCGCTGGTGTTTCTCTCAAGACGGTTTCGCGCGTGATTAACGAGCCCGATAGCGTGCGAGAGTCGACACGCGATAAGGTTCATTCGGCCATGGAGGCGCTCGGGTTTCGAGCCAACTTTGCCGCGCGTTCGCTCAAGTTGGGCCGTTACGGGTGCATCGGCGTCGTGCTGTTCAACTTGTCGGGCGGTGCCGTGGACATGATCGACGGTATCGCCGATGCCGCCGAAGAGCGAGGCTTTGCTCTTACGATGATCAAAAAGCGGGCGGGGGAGAAGATGACCCTTGCCGAAGCGGCGCGTAGGATGTCGCAGCTCCCCGTCGACGGCATGATTTTCAACCTGCGCCAGATGGTCGATGACTTTGATACCTTTGAGGCGCCGAAAGACCTCAAGACGGTGATTATCACACCGATGGAACATCCTACCTGCTCTACCGTCAGTGACGACCAAGAGGGCGGCGCGCGCATGGCATGCGAGTACTTCTTGAATCGCGGACACAAGAATGTGTACTTCGTCTCTGGTAAGAAAGAGTCGCTGTCGAGCCAGTGCCGTATGAAAGGTTGGCGTGCGGCACTCGAGACGCGTGGCATTGAGCCGCCCGAGCCTCTGCAAGGCGATTGGAATGCGGATAGTGGCTATGCTGCGGGCCTTGTGCTTGCCGATAAACCCGATTGCACGGCGGTCCTCGCGGCTAACGACTGCATGGCAAACGGCGTGATGATGGCTTTACGTGACAAAGGGCTCAGTGTGCCCGACGACGTGTCCGTGATCGGCTTCGACGATGAGCTCTACAAGACGATTCCCAACTCGATTCTGACGTCGGTGAAGTT
>CATZRJ010000092.1 GCA_958423535.1 uncultured Collinsella sp. | reverse complement strand
AGAGCTGCCAGCACATCCGCGACAACATCGCCCAGCTCGACTGGTGGGACGCCGAAGGCGTTGTCGGCAAGTAGACCGTCAATCGCCGCAATCTCGCAAATCTAAACGCGATACCAAGCGGGCCGCGCCGGAAATCCCCGGCGCGGCCCGCTTTTTTGACTCACGCAGTGCCCTTGCGAATCGAAGGTGAATACTTTTCCCGGTGCCTAGTACTGCTCGATGCCCATGTAGCGACGGACCTCGGGGCTGTGGTCGAACACCTTGCCGCGGGCGGCGCGCAGCTCGCAGCTCATCGCATAGAAGAAGATCGGCTCCAGGAACGAACGCACGCTGGCGGGCACCTCGCCCACGCCGTACTCGAGCGCATCGAGCACCATAACCGTATCGGTGTGCGTGTTGAGGAACGCAAGTGCACGCTCCTCCATGGGACGGCACTCGCCCGATCCAAGCTGTACAAAGTAGAACACGCCGGGCTCGGTGGCTTCGAACGGGCCGTGGAAGTACTCGCCGGAGTGGATGTAGCAGCAGTGCTGCCACTGCATCTCCATGAGCGAGCAGATGGCCATGGCGTAGGTCTGGCTAAAGTTGGGGCCGGAACCCAGGATATAGAAGAACTTATGCTGCTGGCAGAGCTCGGCAAAGCGATCGCCCAGCTCGGCGTTGACCTTCTCACGGGCAGCGGGCAACAGCGCATCCATCTGCTTAAGGCCGGCGTACATGTCGGCGAGTGCCTCGTAACCCTCCTGCTGGTCGAGCAGCTCGGCAGCCATCAGGACGCCGATGCCTTGCGGAACCTCGGCCTGCGGCACGCCTTCGCCCCACGGATAGACCCAGGTGGTCCACTTGCCGTTATCGATCTTGGAGCCCTCGCAGTCGGTGAGGGCAACAACCTCGGCGTCGGCGGCCAGCGCCATCTCGCAGCCGTCGACGACCTCCTGCGTGTTGCCGCTGTGGCTGCAGGCGATGACGAGCGACTTCTCGCCAAGACTCTTGGGAGCCATCAGGCAAAACTCGCGCGCCGTGTAGACCGTCGAGGTAAACGTGGTGGCCTCACGCTTGAGCAGCTCGTTGGCCGGCATCAGGTCGATCATCGAACCGCCGCAGGCGATCCAAAAGACGTTCTCAATCTTGCCCTTGCGCTCGATAATTTCCTGAATCAGATCGTGTGCGTTCATGGTGATGCCCCTTCTTGTGTGGCGGTTTTGAACGACTACAACTCGTACCTGCGGTCGTTCTATGTTGTCCTATTTATAGCACGCACGACGACGCCCGTGAAGTCATTTCACCAAACTTGTTCTATATTGTTCTATCTGTGGACGTTAGATGTCGAACACGTAGCGCGAGCCCACGATCTTTTGGCGTCCGAGCAGCAGGGGCCGCTCGTCCTCATCGGTAAAGTATGCCTCCATATAGAAGAGCGGCTCGCCGACCGGCACCTCCAACAGCGAGGCCGACTGAGCATCGGCAAGCGCAATCTCCACAGTACAGGGGTCGGACTTGAGCGGCGAGCGGCCCGAATGCTCGGCAACGAGTGCAAAGATGGAATTGTCCGTGAGGTCTTTGTCGGCAAGCGTCTGCAGATAGGGATGGTCGGCCAGCACAAAGGCGTTGTTCTCGAGCATGACGGGCACGCCATCTGCCGTGCGCACGCGCTCGACAACGATGAGTTCGCAGCCGGGCTCCACCCCAAAAAACGCCGCGTCCTCGCGCGTCGCCGCAACCACCGTGCGCGACACCAGACGTGCTCCGGCCACCATGTCGTTGGCAGCGCAACCCTCGGAAAAGCTCTGAACATCACCCTTCTGGACAATCTTGCGCTTGAGTTTGGGCGCACACACAAACGTGCCCCTCCCCTGCTGGCGGTTGAGATACCCCGCCCGCGACAGCTCCTCGATGGCGCGACGCACGGTGATGCGTCCCACGCCGTAGTACTTCGCGAGCTCCATCTCGGAAGGAATGCGCGAGCCGGATGCGTACACGCCGCGCGCGATCTCGCCCTTTAGGTCGTCCATAACCTGCTGGTACAGCGGCACGGCGGACACCTCAGTGCGCTCGGTTTTATCGTCGGATGCCATCATTACGCTCCATCCCGTGCATGCTCGGACTCAAACTCTTCAATCGCCGCCATAAACTGCTCGCCAAAGGCGTCGGCTTTTTTCTCGCCAATGCCGTTGACCTGGATCAGCTCCTCGCGCGTCTGCGGACGCAGGCGGCACAGGCCGCGCAGGGCCTTGTCGGAAAAGACCATATACGGCGCCATCTCCAGCTCGGTCGAGATCTCCTTGCGGAGGGCACGCAGGCGCTCGAACAGCTCGGCATCGTCGCCAACGCGCGGGCGCTGATCCAGCTCGGCCTCCTCGCGCAGCAGATCGACGGCGCGGCGGGCGCGGGCCGAGGCCTTGCGCTTGGACGCGCGACGCTTAACGGTAAAGGCGAACGCCTCGTCCTCGACCTCGCCGGCACGCGGACCCAGTCCCACGACTGGGTACTGCCCCTGCGAGGTGGCCAGATAACCGCGGCCGCACAGCTGGCCGATGATATCCTTGATGCGCCCGACCGATTCGCTCGACAGCTCACCGTAGCCGCAGTCCTCGTCCAAATGCATCTGGCGAATGCGCTCGGTGTTGCCGCCGTGAAGCACATCGGCGATGAGCGACTTGCCAAAGCGCATGGGACGCGTGGCCACATAACGCACAGCGGCGCGGGCCATATCGGTGACGTCCTCGACCTCGAACTGCGTGAGACAGTTGCTGCAGTTGCCGCAGCCCTCGGCGTCGTCTGCCGTGCCGCCCGCGGCGGCTGCCGCATGCTCGGCCGCGGCCTCGTCGCCAAAGTAGCGCAGCATGTATTCGCGCAGGCAGCCGGTGGTATTGCAGTAGCCCTCCATCTGGCTGAGCAGACGATAACGGTTCTGGAGCGCCCACGCGCGCTGCTCGTCGTCGAGCGCCTCGTCGGCCGCATCGCCGCGGTCGATCAAAAAGCGGCGCATGCGAAAATCGTTACCGTTCCACAGCAAGTGACAGCTGGCCGGATCGCCATCGCGGCCAGCGCGGCCCGCCTCTTGGTAGTATGCCTCGATGCTCTCGGGCACGTTGTTGTGGATCACGTAGCGCACGTTGGGCTTGTCGATGCCCATGCCAAAGGCGTTGGTGGCAACCATCACCTGAATGTCGTCGTCGATAAAGGCACGCTGGCTCTGGCGGCGGGCGTCGTTGCCCATGCCGGCATGGTAACGGCCCACGCGAATGCCACTGGGTCCCAGCGCCTCGGCAAGCTCGCCCGCCAGCGCATCGACCGTCTTGCGAGTCGAGCAATACACGATGCCGCTCTCGCTCGAATGCGCAATCACGTAGTCGCGCACCCAGGCAGTCTTGGCCTTGTCGCCCATCTCCTCGCAACCAAAGTAGAGGCTCTTGCGATCGAAGCCCGTCACCACCGTCGCAGGGTTTTGCAGGCCGAGCATCTGCTGAATGTCCGCACGCACGCGCTCGGTCGCCGTAGCGGTAAAGGCCGCCACGATAGGGCGCTGCGGCAGGGAATCGATGAACTCGCGAATCTGCAGGTAGGCGGGGCGGAAATCCTGGCCCCATTGGCTCACGCAGTGGGCCTCGTCAATAGCCACGAGCGGCACGCCAATGCCGCCGTCCGCCGCGGCCTCCTGCGCAAAGGCTAAAAAGCGCGGCTCGAGCAGACGCTCGGGTGCCACGTACATAAGCTGATAGCGGCCCTCGCGCGCCCGCTTGAGCACGGTGTTTTGCTGGGCCGGGGTAAGGCTGGAGTTGAGATAGCTGGGTCGCGCACCCGCCGCGAGCAACGCACGGGTCTGGTCCTCCATAAGCGACAGCAGCGGACTCACCACAAAGGTGATGCCGGGCAGCATGAGCGCGGGCACCTGGTAGCAAATGGACTTGCCGGCGCCCGTGGGCATAACGCCCAGCGCATCGCGACCGGCAAGAATCGCATCGACCATGCGGTCCTGTCCCGGGCGAAACGAGGTGTAGCCAAAATAGGCGCCGAGCGTGTCGAGCGCCATCTGCTGCATGCTATCGGTCATGGTTTCCTAACGTTCAAGTCATCTGCCGCCGATTATACGCCGCCACGTGGACCGGTGCCGCGCCGCTGCCGGCCACGGGCGATGCAATCCGAAGGGAACGAGCGTGGATTTTTGGACACTTTCCGGATGAGCGTGGATAATCTCCCACTTTGAACCCGTCACCAAGCCAAAAACGGGAGATTATCCACGCTCATTCTGCAGATTGCCGCTCTGGCGGGCTTGCAGCATCGAGCCGTTGCGCGGTTTGGAAAACCGCGCAACTAGAGCTACATGACCATGACGTAGCGCGATCCCACGTAGTACTGTTTGCCGAGCAAAACCGGCTCATCGTTGGGACCGGTAAAGCCGGCGCGCAGGTTGAGCAGCGGATCATGCGGGGCAATGCCCAACTCGGCCGCCTGCTCGGCATTGGCGCGAACAGCCTCGACCGTGC
>CATZRJ010000091.1 GCA_958423535.1 uncultured Collinsella sp. | reverse complement strand
CCGGCCCAACAAGCCCGGATGAAACACGTGCTACATCAGTATACAGGGGAGTGGGATGGAAAAAACGGAGTCGACAGCGTGAACTGCCGGCTCCTGATTGCTTGCCTTAGAGGCTGTACACTTCGACCATAGCTTCGCCAATGCGATGGGGCACGCCGGTGACGAGTGCGTTGCCCATGCAGAAGGCTCGATGGCCGTCAGTCATGCCCGTATCGGTCCAGCCTTTCGGGAATCCCTGAAGCTGATCGAGCTCGTCGGGAACAAGACGGCGGAAACGGCCATCGGGACATTCGATGACGTGCTTGAAGCGGCTCGCTCCCGTGCCGCCTTCTCCTGTGAGGATGGTGCGGCTCGGCTTGTCGGTGGCATCCGGGAAGCTCATGGCTCCTTCGGAATACGTGTACGTAAAGCCTGTCTTTTTGTTAGTGCGCTCTTCGCGCTTGCTGCCCTTAAGGTAGCGCCAGTCGGGAAGCTTTTCGTCGGAGATGTAGAACTGCTCCGGGACATAAGCCTCGTCGACAAGCACGTCGCCAAGCACGTGGCGCTCACCGTGATAGTCCTCGGCAAAGTCGCAGGTCAGAACATGACAGCCCTGCATGACGCCAGCATTCTTGAATTGAGAGGTCTTTTGGCCGACGCCAAAACGAGTTGAGTTCTCGTAGGGGTCGGGTAAAACATCGAGCTCGGACATCTCGTCGGGATAGATGGCGGGGAAGGCTTTAGCCATGACGCCGTTGTGCATGCGATCAACGAGATCAACCTTGCCAGCGTCCTTTTCGCAGAAGATATAAACACGCTTGCGACGCTGGGGAAAACCATATTCCGCGGAGTTGACCACGCGCCATTCGACCGTGTAATCGAGGTCGGCAAGGCAGCTTAGGATGATGGCGAAGTCGCGACCGCGCTGAGACGCGGGCGACTTGAGCAGACGATCGACATTCTCAAAGAGACCGAAGCGCGGCTTCTTCATCTCGAGGAAGTGGTAGATGTCCCACCAAAGGACACCCTTCTTGCCCTCGATGCCATGTGCCTGGTTAAGCGGGCGAGCGACGGAGTAATCCTGGCAAGGGAAGCCGCCGACAACCATCTGGACGTCGGGGATTTCAACCTCTCCGGCTTCAGCCTGTTCCAGGACTTTATTGATATCTTCGTTGACTACGGAATCCTCGCCAAAGCGGTCCATATAGCAGCGTGCCGCGAACTGACGAGCCTTGGTTCCGGGCGGTTCCCACTGATTGGCCCAAATGGTGCGAAAGGGTCCGGCGGGCTTCATGTAGAAATCTGGATAACGAGGGTCAGCATAGCCTTCGAGGCCCAAACGAAATCCGCCGACGCCAGCAAAAAGCTCGGCGATTTTGACCTCTGACATACTCACTCCCCCAAATCGCTGCAAATGCAAAGATCAAGGGTACAGAAATCGGGTTGCAAATGGAAGATCCCTTAGGGGATCTTCACGGTATAACCCGAATTTACAGTAGCATACGTATTAGATCATGTCTTATTTCGAGAGGATTTGCCATGTCCAAGAAGCACCTCGATTTCAAGCGCATGCTTGACGATACTGATTTTTCTGACCCCTCTAGCATCGAGCGGTATGCTGCCAATCTCGACGGGATGACGTTTCGCGACATTCTGGAGCTTGGCATTGCGCCGGAGGGGGAGAGCGCGCCTAAGGACTTTGGATCCAAGAAGTACAAGGGCGGTATGGGAACCCTGATCGAGGAGCGTTACTTTGGCTACAAGGCCAACAGCGACGACCGGCCGGACTTTCCCGAGGCGGGTGTCGAGCTCAAGGCAACGTGTTTTGACGTACTTAAAGACGGTCGTAAATCTGCCGGTGAACGTCTTGTCTTGACGATGATTCCCTACGACCGTCCCGTTTCGCTCGACTACGACAGCTCGCATCTCAAGACCAAGCTCAGCAATATCCTGTTGATTTATTACGGCCGTGACCGCTCCATCGACAAATACGACCAGCGCATTGAGCGTGCAGTCATGGTTCGTCTGCCCGAAGAGGATATGAAGATCAATCGCGCCGACTACGAGAAAATCATTTCGTACATTCAGGATGGTCGCGCAGACGAGCTGTCGGAGGGCATGACCACCTACTTGGGCGCCTGCACAAAGGGCGCAACCGAAGCGACAATGTGGGTCGACCAGTACTACGAGTACTTCAATACCGATACGGGCGAGATCGAACGCCGTCGCGCGAAGCGTCGCGCCTTTTCTCTCAAACGCTCGTACATGGACTATGTGCTTCACGCCTATGTTCTCGGTGCCCCGCGTATCGGCGAGAGCATCGTTCGAGGCGACGACGAGTCCATTGATTTCGAAAGCTACGTAACTGGACTGATCGAGCAACACTATGGCGAAACTGATCGCCAGATTGCGGAGCAGTACGGGTTGGAGTACACGGGCAATAAAGCGCAGTGGACAACGCTCGTCTATCGTATGCTCGGAATCAAAAACAATGCTGCCGAGGAATTCGTCAAGGCAGGCATTTCCGTCCGAACCGTTCGAGTTAACAACAGGGGGCACATCGAACAGGCTATGTCGTTCCCACCGTTTGAGTTCAAGCGTTTGATTGAAGAAGACTGGGAGACGTCGCCTCTTCATGCGTGCCTTGAGACCAATCGCTTTTTCTTCGTTGTGTTCCGTGAGGACCACGATGGCGTGCTGCGTCTCGACCGTTGTTTGTTCTGGGCGATGGGAGAAAACGAAATCGAAGGTCCTGCGAAAGCTTGTTGGGATGAGACGCGAAAGGTGATACGTGAGGGCGTTGAGCTCAATCCGTATCGGGATGCGAGCGGAAAGCTCAAAGTGACTAACAATCTGCCCGGTATGGCGGACAACCCAATTGTTCACGTTCGCCCGCATACGTCAAAAGCGGCTTACAGGTTTGCCGATGGAACAGAGATCGGTGACATCGCAAGGAATGCTTACGAACTGCCCGACGGGCGCTGGATGACGAAGCAATCGTTCTGGTTCAACAAGGGCTACCTGGAGCACATTCTGGGGCTGTAGCGTTTTGGGATTGTTTAACGATCGAGCTCCTGCTCCTCAATGCCTCGATGTCATCTCTACAAATAAATCCCCTCACCGAGTTGCTTGTGGAACTCGGCGTGATGGTCGCGTGCCCAGGTAAAGAGCGCCTGGTCAAAGTCGGTACGCGTGGCCGGGACGCCAAAGACGCCGGCAACTTCGACGCGTATAAACTCCAGTGCCGGCAGCTTGTTGATGGCAGTGAGGGCAAACGGGGACGAGGGCTCCTCGAACAGATAGCGGCTGCCTTGCAGCGCGTCGCAACTGGTGCACGTGTTGCCGAGCGACGGGGCTTTGGAGGCTCGCGCGCCTACGGGCTTGTAGCCGCAGCGCTTATAAAGATAGTCGCGGATCTCGCCCGGCACGCAGCCAACAGCGGGCACGATGGCGAGTGCGTTGGCGTTGGCCGTGTCGATGGCAATGTGCCCGGCTTCGTTGGGCGCGTGTGCGATGGCGATGCTCTCGTCGTTATCGGCTCGATAGGGAATGCCGAAGGCCGCGACCGAGGTCTCTTTGTGACACTTCCAGCACTCGCGCTTGTCCAGTACTAGATATATATACGGCGCAGAGGGGTCGGATCGGTCAATACCGGGCAGCCACTCGGCAAAGGGCTCGGGGTTGACGCCGCTGGGTACATACCAGATTTTCTTGGTCCGGTCCCATTTGGCGCCCAACGCCTTGGCTTCTTCTTTGTGCGAAAAGGGGACATCGAGCTCGGTGCGCATGGCGGCTCCTTGGTGCTGCAGGTGTAAGTGGCTCAAGGATACCGCAGGGTGTGGACGTCGTGGTGTTTTGCCGAGAAGCTGCGGTGCGGACTGGTTGGTTACGCCGTTGGATAAATTGGCAAGTAGATGGTCAGCTTTTGGCCAGTTGGGCGGCTGGAGCAGCTTGCGGCGCAGTTTTGTGCCTGGCTATTGTTGATGTTGGGGTATTGAATTTGTTTGGCTGCCATTCGTCAGGTGAATTGATGCTACGTTGCGATGACGGTTGGAGCTGCCAGCGGATTTGGCGACATAAAACAAAACAGCTCAGAGTACATAGCCTCTGAGCTGCGAACATTTGGTGGGCGTTAGAAGATTTGAACTTCTGACCTCTTCCGTGTCAGGGAAGCGCTCTCCCCCTGAGCTAAACGCCCGATCAAGGGTGCGCAAGTGCGCAAGGGATAATATAACGGAGCCTGAACTCGGTGGCAAGAACATTTTTAAAAATCGCTTACATTGTGGAATTCGGGGGCTTTGTCATATCCATTTCAAAAGAGTCTGCTGCCGCAATTTGGCTGTCGCATGATGCAAGGCCATTGCGGTATCGAGCTATGGAAAGACGCCTGCGGAATTGTCCTACCGATAAACGGACAAGCCTCCAGCTGGTGCCTTCGCCGTGGTAAGGTAAGCCGAATTGTTTCCAGGCTGTTTCGGGGGAGTGGAATGAGCAAAGAGTGTGCCGAGCAGGTCGAAGGCGCAGGGGCTTCGGTGCCGATGACCGATATATCGAACATTGATGTGCCCGAGGGCACCGACGAGCTCAGCCGTAGCACCCGCCG
>CATZRJ010000090.1 GCA_958423535.1 uncultured Collinsella sp. | reverse complement strand
TACCACGTATTGTTTACGAGCCCGTGTCCCCCAGGGATGCGGGCTCGTTTCTTTTAGATGCCGGTGGGACTCGAACCCGCGAGGGGGCGAGCGTCAAGCGGACGCGCAGCGTCCGCAGCGAGCCGGCGAGGGCGCCGGCAGGTGGCCGAAGCCGGTGCGGATTTGCGCAGCAAATACGCGGACGTCCCACCGCCCCTACCATTTGGCTTTTCGTGCCCGCTTCCTCCAGAGATGCGGGCTCGTTTCTTTTGGGCGCCGGTGGGGCTCTATGTTGCGGTGGGATAGTTCCTGTTTTGGCAGGCTACCAGCCCATTTAGGAACTATTTCACCGCAACTTATGAGGGGATGGTTAAAGGGCGCTGAGGCTGGGGGTCCAGCCGATGGTGGGGGCCTCGCCGTCGAGAACCTCGTTGATGGTGGCGGCCATGCCGGCGAGCAGGCTGTTCTCGCTTACGGTGAGCGTGTCGTAGCCGCCGGCACGCATGAGCTCGCGGATCACAACGGCGCCAGCCAAGATTACGCCCGCACGTTTGGGTTGCACGCCCGGCAGCGCGGCAATGCCCGCAACATCCAGCGCGGACATGCGCTCGATAGCGGCCGAAACCTGCTCCAGCGAAAGCTCGCGCAGGTGCACAAAGCTCGAATCATACGGCTCCAGCTCGTGTACCAGCGCAACGAGCGTGGTGACGGTACCACCCACCGCGACCAGGCGCTCGGCGCGCTTAAAGTCGACAGGCAGACTCTCAAAGTAGCCCGTAAACTGCTCGTTTGCCCAGCCGGCAGCAGCCGCAAGCTCGTTCGTCGACGGCGGCAGTGCCGAGAAAAACCGCTCGGTCACGCGGCGGCAACCGATGTCCAGCGAGCGAGTTCCCTCCAGCGCGAAGACGTCGCGCTCCGGCGCATAGACGCCCGTCGCGAGCTCCGTGGATCCGCCGCCCGAATCGGCAACAATGATGCGCTCGCCAGCAAAGTCGTGCGCCACGCCAAAAAACGTCAAGCGCGCCTCGACCTCGCCCGGAATCACCTGCGGCTCGAGTCCCAGCTCGTGCAGGCCGTCCAGTAGCAGCGCGGCATTGGACGCATCGCGCGCGGCGCTCGTGCACGTGGTGCAGACGCACGCGGCCCCAAAGGCACGGGCCTCGTCCACAAACATTCGGCACGCAGCGAGCACGCGTTCAACGGCCGCCTCGCAAAAGCGCCCCGTCGCGTCCACGCCCTCGCCCAAGTCGGTAATCTCGGTATGCTTGGACGATTCCACGATCGCCCCGCCCTCGACCTGGGCCAACACCAGTCGCGACGACACCGTTCCCAGGTCAATTGCCGCCACCTTATATCGTTTGTCGCAATGCGTCATTGCAGGCTCCCCTCCGGGCGCTATTTGCCGTTGGACACGACCGTCTGCCCCTCGACGCCGTTAAATCCAAACAGCATATCGAGCGTCTGGATGTACCACGGCGCGTCCTTGCCGACCTCTTCGATCTCTTTGGCGACTTCGCTGGCCTTCTTGGCGTTCGAGGACTTTTTGCTCGACGACGAGTCCGAATCGTCGTCCAGGCCCAGCACGTCAATCTTGGTCTCGCCGGGCATCACCAGGCCCAGGTCCTCGGTCGCCGCGTCCTTAATGCCCTCCTCCGAGAGCAGTTTGTCGACGCTTTTCTGCAGCTCGTCGTTGTACTGCTGGCGAATCTCGACCTGCTTGGCCAAGATATCGCTCGAGCGTTTGGCGACGTAGAGGTCGCGCACGGGAAAGTACAGGCTCACGAGCACCAGAACGACAACAATGCCAATAAACAGCCCGCGTTGGGGTCCATGGGTAAAGTCGTAGATTGCCTTGACCACCGCGTTGTCGTTGGCATAGCGCATAAAGTCCGAACCGGAGAGACGGCTCGAGGGCCTGGTCGACTTTTCATGCGTTTGAGCTGAGGGACGCTGAGCATGCGTCGGGCTCACCGAACGCGGCGGGCGCTCCGTCGGCATATTCATTTGAGCACGGGGGTGTGAGGCGCTTGCCGGACGCTGTGCGCGTCGATCGGCGCCGCCGTAGTCGGACCCGCTGAGCTGCATCGTACGTGCAGAACGAGGCGACGGCTCGCGCGAACCGGCGGAATAATACCTGTTGTCGTAAATCTGATCCATGTGCGCCTTGTGCGGTTGAGGTTTGTTTGCGCTAAGTCTTTTAGTTATAGCACGAGCGCCCGCGTCGCCTTCGCCAGCCTTTGCTCGACATAAAAAAGGCGCTGAGCCGTATGGCCCAGCGCCCAATGGTGCTCAACAGTGCCCGGCGGGGGCGAGGCGGATCCGAGTCAGCCCCGCCCCCGCACACGCTGCTGCCTAGCGAATGTTGTAGAACGCAGACTTGCCGGCGTAGCGCGCGCTGCCCTCGAGCTCGTCCTCGATGCGGATGAGCTGGTTGTACTTGGCAATACGGTCACTGCGGCACGGAGCGCCCGACTTAATCTGGCCGGCGTTAACGCCCACGACCAGATCGGCGATCGTGGAGTCCTCGGTCTCGCCGGAACGGTGGCTCACGATGCAAGCGTAGCCGGCCTCCTTGGCGGTTTCGATGGCCTCGAGCGACTCGGTGAGCGTGCCGATCTGGTTGACCTTGACCAGAATCGCGTTGGCGGCGCCCAGCTCGATGCCCTTCTTGAGGCGCTCGGTGTTGGTGACGAACAGGTCGTCGCCCACCAGCTGCACCTTGTTGCCAATGCGGCGGGTGAGCTCGACCCAGCCGTCCCAGTCCTCCTCGGCCATACCATCCTCGATGGAGATGATGGGATAGGTGTCGACGAGCTTCTCCCAGTAGTCGACCATCTGAGCGCTCGTGTACTCCACGCCCTCGCCCTTGAGCTCGTACATGTCGGTCTCGGCGTTGTAGAACTCGGTCGATGCCGGATCCATGGCGTACATGAAGTCGACGCCGGGCTTAAAGCCAGCCTTCTCGACGGCCTTGGTGATGTACTCGAACGGCTCGGCATTGGTCTTGAGGTTGGGCGCGAAGCCGCCCTCGTCGCCCACGCCGCCGCCAAGGCCAGCCTCGTGCAGCACGCCCTTGAGGGTGTGGTAGACCTCGGCGCACCAGCGCAGGCCCTCGGCAAAGCTCGGAGCACCCACGGGCATAATCATAAACTCCTGGAAGTCAACGTTGTTGTCGGCATGCACGCCACCGTTGAGGATGTTCATCATGGGCGTGGGCAGCAGGTGGGCGTTAACGCCGCCCAGGTACTGGTACAGCGACAGGCCCGCCGACTCTGCCGCAGCGCGGGCAACGGCCAGCGATACGCCCAGAATGGCGTTGGCGCCGAGCTTGGTTTTGTTGGGCGTACCGTCGGCGGCAATCAGTGCGGCGTCAACGGCACGCTGATCGAAGGCATCGAGGCCCACGACGGCGTTGGCGCACTCGTTGTTGACATGCTCGACGGCCTGCGAAACGCCCTTGCCCAAGTAGCGACCCTTGTCGCCGTCGCGCAGCTCACATGCCTCAAAGGCGCCGGTCGAAGCGCCCGAAGGCACCATCGCGCGACCGAAGCTACCGTCCTCAAGCACGACCTCGACCTCGACGGTGGGGTTGCCGCGGCTGTCAAGTACCTCGCGGCCGTAGACGTCCAAAATGTCACTCATGCTGTCTCCCTCTCACTTGGAAACGTAGTGGATGCAAGCGACCGGCTGACCGTGCACCGTCGGTGCGCCTCCGTAAGTTAGCCATGTCGCACTTTTTGCATTATGCCCTAAGTTAGCCGAGGGATACACTTGATTTTCGAAAAATTTAGCGGGAACGATGAGGCGTGTCAGCCCGTCGTTCCCGCAGTCTTACTCCTCTGCCTTGGCAGCATCCCAGAGGTCGTTGAGGCCGTGGGTCGAAAGCTCGGCAAGATCCACGTGGGCGTCGGACGCCATCTGCTCCATCGCGGCCCAGCGACGGCGGAACTTTGCCGTGCTGGCGCGCAGGGCACTCTCGGCGTCGATCCCCTCTTTGCGCGCGACGTTGACCAAGGCAAAGAGCAGGTCGCCAAACTCCATTTCGCGCTCGGGCGAGCCGGGCTCCTCGGCCTCAAACTCGGCACGCTCCTCGGCTACCTCGTCCCACACGTCCTGGACCGTCTCCCACTCAAAGCCCACGGCAGCCGCCTTGCGCGACACCTTCTGCGCCTGCATCAGCGCCGGCAGATGTGTGGGCACACCGTCGAGCAGGCCCTCGGGCGCAGCCTCGCCCGCCGCCACGGCCTTGTCCTTGGCAGCCTTCTCGACAAGCTTGACCTCGTCCCAGATCTTGAGCACCTCGTCGGAGTTATCGGCATCCGCATCGCCAAATACGTGCGGATGACGGCGGATGAGCTTGGCGTCGATATCGCGTGCCACATCGGCCAGCGTAAACTCGCCGGCGTCCGCCGCAATCTGCGCATGCAGTACTACTTGCATGAGCACATCGCCCAGCTCCTCGCGCAGATGTGCCACGTCGTCCGCCTCGATGCAATCGAGCGCCTCGTAGGCTTCCTCGATCATGTTTTTGCCAATGCTGCGGTGCGTCTGTTCGCGGTCCCACGGGCAGCCGTCGGGCTGACGCAGGCGCCAGATGGTCTGCACCAGATGCTGCAGCTCGGCCGACG
>CATZRJ010000089.1 GCA_958423535.1 uncultured Collinsella sp. | reverse complement strand
TTTGTCCCAGTCTAAAAACGCGTGGACTTTTCTGGGCGCTAGCCACCTTTTTGCCACGCAACCGAGCAGTCGGTTGCGTGGCTTTTTTCGTCTTGGCAGCAGGTGCCACATGCACCGCCAGAAGACCGCACGAGCCCACCTTCCGACTGCAGGGAACAGACGCACGAGACGTGCGTCTGCAAGACAGCAGACGGAAGGGAGCCTAATGGCAGGAACAAACACAATCAAGCAACAGGCCGCCGGGGCAGGAGCCACGGGCGCGGGACAGGCCAAGGCGGCGCTCCAGGTCTTTGCGGGCGGCGCCTGCTACGGCGCGATGGCCACGACCTACAAGCTCGCCTACGCCGCGGGCTTCACCTCGGCACAGGTGGTGGCGAGCCAAGCGTGGCTCGGCTGCCTCTTCTTCGCCCTCGCCACGCTCGCAGGGCACGCACTCGGGCACCGCTGGCAGCGCGTGGGCTGGAAGCTCGCCCTCAAGCTCATGGGCCTGGGAGCCCTCACCTGCCTCACCTCAATCCTCTACTGCTACGCCATGAGCGTGCTACCCGCCCCGGTGGCGCTCACGCTCCTCTTCCAGTTCACGTGGCTGGGGCTCGTGTGGCAGACCGTCATGACGCGCCGGCCGCCGAGGCTCCTCCAAGTGGCCTCCGCCCTGGTCATCGTCTTCGGAACGGTGTTCGCCAGCGGCGTCTACAAGACCGGCATCACCGGGTACGACCCCGTGGCCCTGCTCTGCGCGCTGGGGGCGGCCGTGTCCTGTTCCCTCTTTGTCACCCTCTCCGGCAAGGTCGAGGCCCCTTGCTCGTCCGAGCAGCGTGGCGTCATCGTGTGCGCGGGCTCCGTGGTCATGTCGCTCACGGTATGCCCGGACTACGTCGTCTCGGGCGTCCTCGCCCAGGGCATCCTGCCCTTTGCCGTCATCGCCGGCTTCTTTGGCATGCTCTGCCCGGTCCTGCTCTTCGGCATGGGCTCTCCGCACCTGCCCGCAGGCCTCTCCACTGTCATGGCCGCCGCGGAACTCCCCGCCGGCCTGCTCATCGCCATGATCGTCCTCGGCGAGCCGCTCGGCGTCGTCGAGTGGCTGGGCGTCGCCATTATCCTCGCCGGCGTGTGCCTGGCACAGGTTCCCTCCCTGCTTGGAGGCCGGGAGGCACGTCGCGCCGCCGCAGGACAAGCCGTCAGCTAGTCACCCCTTCACAGGCGGCCCGCGCGCATCAGGGAAAGGGCCACGGGCCCGGCGCGTGAGGTCGCAAGGACGTTATAAAGCGTCCCCCGCAGAGATGGGGGCGCCAGAGAGAAGGAGGCACTATGCCATTTCCAAAAGGGTTCCTTTGGGGAGGAGCCACCGCTGCCAACCAATGCGAGGGAGGTTATGACGAGGGCGGCCGCGGCCTTGCCAATGTCGACGTCATCCCACACGGGTCGGAGCGCAACGACGTAAGTCGCGGCCTGAGGCGCATGCTCGACTTTGAGCCCGGGTACTACTACCCGGCCCAGACGGGCATCGACTTCTACCACCACTATCGCGAGGACATAGCCCTCTTCGCGGAGATGGGCTTCAAGGTCTTTCGCCTCTCCATCGCTTGGAGTCGCATCTTCCCCAACGGCGACGAGGAGGAGCCCAATGAGGCCGGGCTCGCCTTCTACGAGGACGTGTTCCGCTGCTGCCGCGAGCACGGGATCGAGCCCCTCGTGACCATCACGCACTTCGACTGCCCCATCCACCTCGTCAAGAAGTACGGCGCCTGGCGAAACCGCACCCTCATCGAGCTCTACAAGCGGCTCGTGACAGTGCTCTTCAACCGCTACCGCGGCCTCGTGCGCTGGTGGATCACGTTCAACGAGATGAACATGATCTTGCACCGTCCCTTCATGGGTGCCGGCATCGTCCTCGAGCCCGGGGAGAATGCCCGCGAGGCCGAGTACCGCGCCGCGCACAACGAGCTCGTGGCCAGCGCCTGGGCCACCAAGATCGCCCGCGAGGTCGACCCGGAGAACAAGGTAGGCTGCATGCTCGCCGCGGGAAGCTACTACCCCTACTCCTGTCGTCCCGAGGACGTCCGCGCAGCGCAGGTCAAGAACCAGGAGGACCTCTTCTTCGTGGACGTGCAGGCACGCGGGCACTACCCCGGCTACGCGCTCAAGATGCTCGAGCGCGAGGGCATTGACGTGGGCATGACCGCCGAGGACGAGCGCATCCTTGCGGAGAACACCGTCGACTTCATCTCGTTTAGCTACTACTCCTCGCGCTGTACCGCGGGCGACCCCGATTCCGTGGGCGGCGTCGCCGAGGGCAACGCCTTCGCCGGCGTGGAGAACCCCTACGTGCGCACGAGCGACTGGGGCTGGGTGATCGACCCGCTTGGGTTCCGCATCACGATCAACGACCTCTGGGACCGCTACCAGAAGCCGCTCTTTGTGGTGGAGAACGGCCTCGGCGCCTATGACGAGGTGCTTCCCGACGGCACGATCGAGGATGACTACCGCATCGCCTACCTGCGCGAGCATATCGAGGCCATGCGCGACGCCATCGAGCAGGATGGCGTCGAGATGCTCGGCTACACCACCTGGGGGCCGATCGACCTCGTGAGCGCGGGCTCCGGCGAGATGGAGAAGCGCTACGGCTTCATCTACGTGGACCGCGACAACCTGGGCAACGGCACGCTCGAGCGCAGGCGCAAGAAGAGCTTCTACTGGTACCAACAGGCCATCGCCACCAACGGAGGCGACCTGGGCTAGCCGCCCGGGCAATATCACTAAGGAGAAAATAATGGCTGAAAAATACGACGATCTGGCCAGATCCATACTCGAGAACGTAGGCGGCACAGAGAACGTCGCCAGCGTCGCGCACTGCATCACGCGCGTGCGCTTCAAACTCAAGGACGAGTCCCGCGCCAACACTGCCAAGATCGAGGCCCTCAAGGGCGTCATCCAGGTCATCCAGGCCAACGGCCAGTACCAGGTGGTCGTGGGCAACATCGTCGAGGACGTCTACGACGCGGTCCTGGAGGCCTGCAACTTCTCGGGCGGCGCAAGCGCCGACGACGAGCCCCAGGGCGATAAGGCCGTTGCCTCCGTCGTCATCGACCTCATCTCTGGCATCTTCCAGCCCATCCTGGGACCGCTTGCCGCCGCAGGCATCATGAAGGGACTGCTTGCCCTCATCACCTACTTCGTCCCGGCCTTTGCAAACGACGGCCTCTACACGCTGCTCTACACCGTGGCTGACGGCTTCTTCTACTTCCTTCCCGTCGCCCTGGCGTTCAGTGCCGCGCACAAGTTCCGCATGAACGAGTTCACCGGCGTGGCAATCGGCGTGGCGCTCCTCTACCCGACGATGGTCGCCCTGACCTCGGGTGAGGCGCTCGGCAGCATCGACCTCGGCGTGGCCGGCACGTTCTCGTGGTACGCCACCGCCCTCGGGCTCCCCATCATCATGCCCGTGTCCGGCTACGTGAGCTCGGTGATCCCCGTCCTTCTCATGGTGTGGTTCGGCTCTATCATTGAGCGCTGGCTCAAGAGCTGGATGCCGGCTGCGCTCAAGATGTTCCTCGTCCCGCTCGCCACGATGACGGCCTCCATCGTCTTGGGTTACCTCGTCATCGGCCCGGTGGCCACCCTCATCACCAACCTGCTTAGCGCGGCGTTCTCGTTCATCTTCCAGCTCCCCGTGGTTGGTTCCGTCCTGGGCAGCGCCCTGGTCGGCGGACTGTGGATGTGCCTCGTCATCTTCGGCTTCCACTGGAGCCTCATCCCCATCTCCATCATGAACCTGAATACCCTCGGCCACGACAGCGTGCTCGCCGCCACCATCGGCCATGGGTTCGCGCTCGGAGCGGTCATCTTTGCCATGTACCTCAGAAACAAGGACGAGCGCTTCCGCGGCATCGCCCTTCCCGCGATGATCTCCGCCTTCTTCTTCGGCGTCACCGAGCCGGGCATCTACGGCATCGCCCTCCCCAACAAGCGCGCGTTCGTCGTGGCATGCTTGAGCTCCGCCGTGGGCGGCGCCATCGTGGGAATGACGGGCGCCCTCATGTACATCTCGGGCGGCCTCGGTGTCTTCAACCTGCTCAACTTCATCGACGGGACCCCTGGTGGCGCCGGGATCTCCCACATGATCTTCGCGATCATCGCCGCGCTCGTCTCTGCCGTCCTGGCCTTTGTTATCGAGTTCATCACCTACCGACCCAACGACGACGAGGAAGGCGCCCGCTAGTTTGCGCCCCTTTCGACTAGCTCTATGTAATTGAGGAGCAGTTGAGGTGGATGAAGGCCGAGGGCGGTCGAGGCGGCCGCCCCGTGTCCGAGACAACCTGTCAGAAGGCGCTTAGCTTTCTCGGGCGGCGCTGAAATGAACTGCGCCCCGAAACTTAGACGGGTCAATTAGCGGCCTATGCCGCACATGGGGACTGATTCCGGAACTCCTCCGGGGTCAGTCCCTTTTGCTTAACCTGCCTCCTCTTGTTCCAGTGAACGGTGTAGGCGTCGAGGTCCCGCTTGAACTCCTCGAAGCTCCGCCACGTCCGGTTCCTGTAGAATTCGTCCTTCAGGCGCCCGGGCAGCAGCTCCGTCGCATGAGCTTGCCCTCGCACGCCGCCGGCCCCGGCCGGGTCCGGGCACCCTTCGGCCTCCCGCCGGCCTTCGGCGCGCCCGTACCCCCTGTCGCAAAGCTCTGCTGCAAGAGTCCTCAGCGTGGCGTCGTGCC
>CATZRJ010000088.1 GCA_958423535.1 uncultured Collinsella sp. | reverse complement strand
TTCTAATGCACAAACATGCGCACGAACTTGTGCTTCCAGCTTGCGTAAGGAGCATAGCGAAATGGCACGTCCAGCCACGTCGCCTTGTTCACGATGCTCTTCTTGTGGCTAAACGTATCGAAGCTCTCTTGGCCATGGTACTGACCCATACCGCTCGCGCCCATGCCACCAAAGCCCATATGGCTCGTGGCCAAATGCATGACCGTGTCGTTGACGCAGCCGCCGCCAAAGGGCACGTAGCGCACAAAGCGTTGCTGAACCGCACGATCCTGGCTAAAGATATACAGGGCCAGCGGCGTCGGACGATCCGTAATAAACGCTTCGGCCTCGTCTAGGCTCTCAAACGTCAGCACCGGCAAGATGGGACCGAAGATCTCCTCCTGCATCACGGCGTCATCGGGGGCCACGCCGTCCAAAATCGTCGGCTCAATCTTGAGCGAAGCCTCGCGCGCGGCACCTCCAAGCACGACCTTATCGGGATCGATCAGCCCGCGCACGCGCGTAAAGTGCTTGGCGTTGACGATATGCCCGTAGTCCTCGTTATCGAGCGGATGCTCACCAAACATACGGCGGACCTCCTCCTTGATGAGACCCAGCAGCTCGTCGTGCACGCGCGCATCGACCAGCAGGTAGTCGGGCGCCACGCAAGTCTGCCCCACGTTGAGCCATTTACCAAAGGCGATACGCCGCGCCGCGACCTTCAAGTTTGCCGTCGCATCCACGATGCAGGGACTCTTTCCGCCCAGCTCAAGCGTCACGGGCGTAAGGTTTTTACTTGCGCGCTCCATGACGAGCTTGCCGACCGGAACACTACCGGTAAAGAAGATCTTGTCCCAACATTCATCGAGCAGCGCCTTATTCTCGGCACGCCCGCCTTCGACGACCGTCACCAGGCGCGGATCAAATGTCTCTTCACAGATTTGCTTGAGCACCGCACTCGACGCCGGAGCATATGTGCTCGGCTTGATGACCACGGTGTTGCCCGCAGCGAGCGCGCCGGCGAGCGGCTCGAGCGTCAGCAAAAACGGGTAGTTCCAAGGCGCCATGATCAGCGTGACACCATAGGGCACGGCTTGCGTCTTGCACACACTAATGGCATTGGCGAGGTCGCAGGGGCACAGGCGTGGGCGGCTCCATCGGGCCACATGCGCAATCTGATGACGAATCTCGGAAAGCGACGTGCCGATCTCGCACATATATGCCTCGTCATGCGACTTTCCCAAATCGGTCTTGAGCGCGTGGGCAATATCGGCCTCGTGCGCCCGTACCGCATCGCGCAGGCGCACGAGCGCGCGGCGTCGAGCATCGACATCAAACGTAGCGTGCGTCTTAAAGTAGGCGCGCTGATCGCCGACGATGCGCGCAATTTCCTCGGTGTTCATGGCAACCTCCTAGTTCTCGTCCTCAAACATACCACCCGCAACGACCTCGTACATATGCTCGAGCTCCGAGCGGGCCATCAAAAGCGGAACGGGGTACAGCGGATTAGCCTCGGCATCGGCATGTGCCGCCATCTGCGGAATGTCGGAGCGGCGAATACCCGAAACATATTTGGGGATTCCCAGGGCCTCGTTCATGCGGTCGACCCAATCGATAAAGGCCTCGGCCGCCAGGCTGTCCTGCGCGTTAGCCGGCGCGATACCGGCCATGCGGGCGAGATCGGCGAGCTTAGGAGCAGCAGTTTCGCCATAGGCGCGAAGCATATGCGGCAGGATGATGGCGTTGGCCAAGCCGTGCGGAATCCCGTAACGCCCGCCCAGGCTGTGTGCGATGGCATGAACGTATCCAACATAGGAGCGCGTAAAGGCAACACCCGCCTTATACGCCGCCGAAAGCATATTGCGACGTGCACGCATGTTGTCGCCATGCTCATAGGCCTCGAGCAAATTGTCATTGATGAGCTGCACCGCCTGTCGCGCCATCTTGCGGGTATAGGGCGTGGTGCTTCGCCCGATAAAGGCCTCGACGGCATGCGTCAGGGCGTCCATGCCCGTCTGCCCCGTAATGGAGGCGGGCAGACCGCGCGTAAACTCGGGGTCGTGCACCGCAAAGCGCGGGATAAGCACAAAGTCGTTAATGGGGCACTTGTAGTGCGTCTCATCATCGGTAATTACCGCCGCAAGCGTGACCTCGCTTCCCGTACCTGCCGTGGTGGGAACGGCGATGAGCAGCGGCAGGCGACGATGAATCCGCAGCAGCCCGCGCATCTTGTTGATGGGCTTGTTTGGCTGCGCGATGCGTGCTCCCACGCCCTTGGCACAGTCCATGGCCGAGCCGCCGCCAAAGCCAATAATGGCCTGGCAGGCGCTCTCGCGATACAGCGCCGCCGCTTCCTCCACATTCGAGACCGTGGGGTTCGCACGCGTTTCGGCATAGACCGTAACGCCGATCCCCTTGGATGCGAGCGCGCACTCGAGCGGTGCCGTAAGCCCCAGGCGAGCAATACCGGGGTCCGTCACGATAAGAACCTGCTGTATCGAACGCTTTTGAAGCACCGCGGGCACATCCTCGGCATGCTCCAAAATGCGTGGCTCGGTATAGGGCAGCACCGGCAATGCGATGCGAAAAACCGTTTGATACGTTCGGCACCAGGCACGACGGGCTAGATGCATAAAGGAAACTCCTTCATTTGTTGATAGGTCAACATTTGCTCGCCCGATTGTACTCAGCGGCGGTCAAAGACGGCCTGCCAATCGTTAATCAATCAACATCTTCATATCTCAAAATTGTTTTATTAAAAATCATTCCTAATAGGCTTCACATTTGGTTGCATTTATGGATAATAGAACTCGTCAAGACGCACGTCCGGAGAGGGCCCTTACGGGACCGGACGAGCGCGCAATCGCCATCGATCGAAAGGATCGAATCATGAAGTTTGTTTGCCCCGTTTGCGGTTATGTGGAAGAGTTCGACGGCGACCAGCTGCCCGAGGATTTTAAGTGCCCCCAGTGCGGCGTTCCCGGTTCTCGTTTCCTGAAGCAGGAGGAGGGCCAGCTCGAGTGGGCCGCCGAGCACGTCGTGGGCGTCGCCAAGATGGAGGGTGTCTCTGAGGACATCGTTGCCGACCTGCGCGCCAACTTTGAGGGCGAGTGCTCCGAGGTCGGTATGTACCTGGCCATGGCTCGCGTCGCTCATCGCGAGGGCTATCCCGAGATCGGCCTGTACTGGGAGAAGGCTGCCCACGAGGAGGCCGAGCACGCCGCCAAGTTCGCTGAGCTCCTGGGCGAGGTCGTGACCGACTCTACCAAGAAGAACCTCGAGATGCGCGTTGAGGCCGAGAACGGCGCCACCGCCGGCAAGACCGATCTTGCTAAGCGCGCCAAGGCCGCTGGCCTCGATGCCATCCACGACACCGTGCACGAGATGGCTCGTGACGAGGCCCGCCACGGCAAAGCTTTTGCCGGCCTGCTTAAGCGCTACTTTGGCTAAGCCAACCACCTGAGAGACAATCTTTAGCTCGATAAGGCCCGGACCGCATGGTTCGGGCCTTTTTCGTGCCTCACGAACTTGTTAACTCCCTGAAATAGGACCACCTTAGGCATCGGATTCTCGTCAAAAAACAAGTGAGTAGACTTTTTGGAACTTGCCGAGCAGGCCATCCATAATGCTTTATAAAGACGCAGGTAAATGACTTGTTGCAAAAACGGCCTGGTCGCCATCAAGCCAAAAGTCTACTCACTTAGTTTCGCAGCCGTCCACGATCGAGCTATTTTGTGTCTAACGGGCATCTTTTCGTCGATTACTCCCAATTTTGTCCAGTCAACGAATAGTTCAGACCGGAGTAATGTCTCAGCCCTTTGCTCATCTGAGCTTTTATCACGATATTCAGCATCGAGCATCCTGCATACGGCCTTAACGATCGCGCGGAATCTATCCTCATCGGATATCTGTCTGTGTGTCAGGAGAAGTACATCGTAGCCCATGGCCTGAAGGGCTGTCATGCGGTCAGCGTCACGCAAGCCATCCCCTGCGCGTCCGTGCGAGGCCTTTCCCTGACATTCAATGGCCACCTGTCGCTTGCCGTCCGGCGAAGAGAGAAGTAGGTCGATATATACACGGGACTTTCCCACAATCGCTCGAGCACTTGTGCTTAGCGTCACTTCGACATTGAGCTCTATGCCGCAAAACCCTTCGCCTCCCAGGGCTCGCGGCAGTCCAAGCAACAAATACGCCTCGACCTCAAAAGGCGACGCGGCACCCAATGGAACGAGTTGCGATACCGCCATAAATCTATTGCCGTAACGCATCCCGCAAACATCTGAACAAAAACGGTCAAGGTCTCTGCCCAAAACCAAAGCGTCTCGACGCCATAAACTTGAAGTGATGCCGTCCTCGGACGGGCAGCGCACCCAACCGAACGTTGTCGAAATCGCGCCCGAATCAATTGCACGCGAAAGCTCCGCCTCAAGCGCCACCGGCAGAGCACACACCGCAAACAAGCCACACATCTCCGCTAACACAAAAAGAAGCTGGAGATCCGTCAGATGTCGAGACATGATAAATGCCGTCAGTAGAGGAGACGTGACCAAAAATCCATGCTCCGTTTCCAACACAGATTCCCTGGGGAGCTCACCAAGGAACAGCCGCTGCCTAATGCTGACAGGGCAGGTCCGTTTGTTTCTCGTCCGAACCAATGTATACAACGGAAAACCGAGCGCGACTGCAGCCGTCGGGTTGCGGGCGAGATCATATCGCTGCCGGTCTTCTTCCGGTCGTGGAAACGGCGGACACAAAGCGCGGACTTGAGGAGGCAAACGCCAGTACCTAAAAGCCGATATGTCACAAAGTAGATC
>CATZRJ010000087.1 GCA_958423535.1 uncultured Collinsella sp. | reverse complement strand
TGCATGGGAGACGACCGCCTTTCGCTTGCATAATGCTAACGGGTAAACATCTTAGCCGTACCCAGCGACCGCAAGCCCCGCACGCCCTATTTGTTAACTCATCAACATAAAAACCACCACAAAGGGGACAGGCACCTTTGTGGTGGTTTTGACCGGCGAGTATGATTTGCAGAAGTTGCTACAGCTCCACGCGGGGATTGTCGCGGGTCACAAGCGTCTTAACGACAACCGTCGCTCCCAGATAGCGCTCGAGCAGATCGGCAAGACGGTCGATGGCGGCCTGGCAGTCCCCCATTCGCTCGGGCTCTACGCACTCAATCGCCAGGAATGCGTCGGCCGAATCGTCGGATAGAGCCGTTCGAACGCCGTCGCGCCAGTTCCAGCAGCGGCACACGGCGCCCGCATCGTCAATGTAGGCGAGCTCGCCGGGCAGCGTCGGGTCGTCCGCTTCCTCGCCAAGCGGCAGGAACGCATCCCCGCCGTCGGTCACCTTCAGGCGAAGGTCCCCCTCAATCGCATGCAGATCCTCGCCTCCCACGGGCAGTGCATAGGACAGCGACACCGTGTTATAGATATCCACCGCGGGCGTAATGTGGCCCACCGGCTTGCCCTTGAGCACGCGCTTGAGCAGGTTCTCGATTGAACAGCGCGCGCCCTTTTTGGTCTTGAACAGACGATAGGCCTCGCGCCATGCCTTGACCGGTGCGTTCTCGCTGATTGTATCGCTGGTCAGATGACGCTCCGCATCGATATTGGCACGGTCGAGCAGCGCCGCTATCGCGTCCACATCCTCTTGAGGTATCTGGGCCGCGGGCTTCATACCCTCCACGACCACAACACCGACCGCCGCCTGAGGAAACAGCTCCCAAAATGAATCCTCGGCAATAAAGCTCTTCATACATGCTCCCTTCACGATTCGCGCCCGAGCGAGGGCACCCAAACAAAAAGCGCCCTTACGACGGCCACCTTCAAAGTCCTACGGTGCCGCCACAAGAGCGCTTACGCTGCCCCCATCCGGAGAAGGGGGCGATATGTCAGGCGTATTGTAACCCGAGTCATCCGCGCGAGCAAAACCACCACAAAGGTGCCTGTCCCCTTTGTGGTGGTTTTGGGTCTGAGGCGACGCTAGTGGCGGAGCCCCAGCAGGCCGCGTCCGCGATGACGGGCGTCGGCGTGCACCTGAGCGTGCGGACCGGCGGCCTTGACGGACTCGGGCAGGTGCGAGTACTTCTTCTCGAAGTTCTCCTCGAACATCACGGCCAGGTTGTGCGCGGCCTCGTCGTAGCGAGCGGTGCTCTGCCAGTACTGGCGCGGCACCAGAACGCCGTCGGGCACGCCATGGCACGTGGTGGGAATGTCGACGTTAAAGATGTCGTCGTGCACGAACTCGCTGTCCTCGATGGTACCGTCGAGAGCGCGGGCCACCAGGGCACGCGTGTAGGCAAGCTCGATGCGATGGCCCACGCCGTAGCCGCCGCCAATCCAGCCAGTGTTGACCAGATAGACGCGGGTGCGACCGTCGGCGATACGCTCGCCGAGCATCTTGGCATAGACCATGGGATCGAGCGGCATAAACGGCTCGCCAAACAGCGAGGAGAACGTGGGCGTGGGCTCGGTGACGCCGACCTCGGTGCCAGGAATCTTGGCGGTGAAGCCCGTCACAAAGTGATACATGGCGGCGTCGGCCGTCAGGCGCGAGATGGGCGGCAGCACGCCAAAGGCATCGCAGGTCAAAAACAGCACGACGCTCGGGGTGGTGCCCATGCCCTTGGTCCACGCGTTGGGAATATGCTCGACGGGATAGGCCACGCGCGTGTTGTGCGTGATCGAGACGTCATCGTAGTTGGGCTTGCGATTCTCGTCGAGCACCACGTTTTCGCAGATGGCGCCAAAGCGAACGGCGTTGAAGATCTCGGGCTCGTGGAACGCGTCCAGGCCCTCGCACTTGGCGTAGCAGCCGCCCTCGACGTTAAAGATGCCCATGTCGGACCAACCGTGCTCGTCGTCGCCGATCAGCAGGCGCGTAGGGTTGGCCGAAAGCGTGGTCTTGCCCGTGCCGGAGAGGCCAAAGAACACCGCGGTCTCGTGCGTGACGGGATCCATGCTGGCCGAGCAGTGCATGGGCAGCACGTCGTCCTCGACGGGCAGCAGGTAGTTCATGACGCTGAAGATGGACTTTTTGATTTCGCCGGAGTAGCCGGTGCCGGCAACCAGAATCACACGCTCCTGGAAGTTGATAACCACGGCGGCGCTGGAGTTGAGGCCCTTGATGGCGGGGTCGCACTGGTAACCGGGCGCCGCGAGCACACAAAAGTCCGGCTCGCCGGTGCGCGCAATTTCGCGGGCGAGCGGACGGGCGAGCATCTGCTTAATAAAGAGCGCCTGGCTGGCACGCTCGCAGGCGACGAGCAGGCGACGCGTGTGGTTGCGGTCGGCGCCGGCCATGCCGCGGGTGACGAACACATCGCGCTCGTTGAGATAGTCGACGATGCCGGCCTTGATGGTCTCGTAGCTCTCGATCGAAAGCGGTCGGTTGACGGCGCCCCAGGCAATCTTATCGTGGACATCGGGGGTGTCAACGATAAAGCGATCGTTGGGAGAACGACCAGTGCGCTCCCCCGTCTCGATCACCAGCGCGCCGTTGGATGCCATGCGGCCTTCTTCGCGGCGGATGGCGTGCTCGACGAGCTCCGCGGCGGGTAGATCGACCAACAGGCGGGGCTGATTATCGGCGGGATCTTCGACCAGCGTAATGCCAAAGTTGGACAAAACTTCTGCAGGGGTAACACCAGGCATGGGGCCTCCTTTAAAAACGCGACACGCGGACGCAGCGCGCACTTTACTCACGTAAAGCCCGTTGTACCCGATATGCAAAAACGTTTTTGCGGCAACGGCGAAGCGCCCGCCCAACGGTCAAAAATCACAGGCAAGCGGCCCAGTCATCGGGGACGTTCTTAAACGACTAGCCGTTGGGGACACTCTTGAACAGGCAACAACCAAGGAGTGTCCCCAGATGCCGGCACTTAGGGACGTTCCCAGAGTGCCGGCTACAGTGGCAGGCCTTGGCCGAGCATGGCGATGGCGCTCATGAGGACCAGCATGCCGACGGCGTAGGGCAGCACTGCACCCAGGAGTTCGGCGTCCTTACCGCGCACGTGCACGGCGGCAAGGCCAATCGCGAGCGTTTGCGGCGAGATCATCTTGCCGGCGGCGACACCCAGGGCGTTCAGCGCAACCATCCAGTAGTCGCTCACACCCAGCGCCGAAGCGGCCTGGCTCTGAATGGGACCAAACAGCATGCCCGACGATGTGCCCGAACCGGTCACGAACGCACCGACGGCACCGATCCACGGGGCCAGAATCGGGTACAGACCACCGGCGACGGCAATGCAGAACGCACTGATCGAAGAGATCATGCCCGCATAGCCCATCACCTTGGCACAGCCCAGCACCGAAAGCATCGTGATTACCGTCGGCATCATCTGCTTCACAGTCGCGGCCAGCACCTCGCCCATCATGCGCGGCGAAGCCCCCTGAATGGCGCCGCCGATAAACGCGGCCAGGAAGATCCAAACACCCGGCGTGTTAATCCACGAAAACGTGAGCGTGCCGGGGTTCTCGCCGCAATACACCTGCACGCGACTCGCAAAGGGCGCAAGCGCGGCATGCACGGCGGGCACCAGGTTGGACGTACCCAACAGCAGTACAAAAATCAGGATGAAACACGACCAGGCAGAAAGCGCCGACTTAGCGGTGAGCTGCTCACCGGCCTCGATATTCATGTGAAAGCGCGCGTCCAGGTGACCGGACTTCTCGGCGCGCATGGCAAGCGCGGCGGTCAGCGCGAGCGACACGATGGAGCCCACGACCACGGCAAGCTCGGGGCCCACAAACATAGCGACGACCAGGGCAGCGCCGACAAAGGACGCGCCAGAGAGCAGCGCGATACCGGCCACGCCGTGCAGGCGCTCGCCTACGCTCGCAACATCGCCTTGATCGTCGGTCACGCGGCCCGCAACCAACACGATGAGCAGCGGCATCACCACAAAGAACGGTGCGAGCTGCACCAGCTGAACGGTCGCCAGGTGCAGGGAATCCAGACCCACCAGGTCGGCAACGGACACCGTGGGGATGCCGATGGAGCCGTAGGGCGTGGGCACGCCGTTGGCCAGCAGGCAGATCAGCACGGCAGGCACGGCCTCAAAACCAAGGCCCGCGAGCATGCCGGCGGGAATGGCGACAGCGGTACCAAAGCCAGCCATGCCCTCCATAAAGCCGCCGAAGCACCACGCCACGAGCAGCGCCAGCAGACGGCGATCGCTGCTGATGGAGGTGATCATGCTGCCGATCACGTCCATGGCGCCCGTGCGAACGCAGAGGTTATACGTAAAGACGGCGGCGATAATCACCAACACGATGGGCCACAGCGCCATCAAAAAGCCCTCGAGCGAGGCCGTGGCTATCTGCGCCACCGGCAAATGCCACCACGCAAAGGCGAGCACGCACGAAAGAACAAACGAACCAATCGCGGCTTTCCAGGCCGGCCATTTAAAGCACAGCAGCATCACGACAAGCCAGATGATAGGCACAAGAGCCAGCAAAAATGCGGCGACGTCCATGGGTAAAAGCTCCTTGGTACCGCGAGGGCGGCATCGGGGGTGTCATAAAACTTGAACAGGATACCGCACGCTTACCGACAATTTTCTGCCGCCTGCCGAAATATTGAACAATCCGTTCAAAAACACGAGCAAACACCGCCGCGTCTATACTAGAGCGCAGCAATAGAAAGGACTCCGCCTTGAGCATCACGCCCCTCGATAGCATCCGCCGCGCCATCGCCCGCCGCAACGGCG
>CATZRJ010000086.1 GCA_958423535.1 uncultured Collinsella sp. | reverse complement strand
GGGCGCCTTCCTCTGAGAAGTTCGCGAAGCCCACTTCTCAGAGGAAGGCGCCCGCCCGGAGGCGGCCCCAGCGCGAGACCGTCCCGGATGCTATTCGTTGTCGCCAGCGGTCATCTGCGTTGCGGAGAGCGCGCCGTCGGCAGCAGTTGCGGCTGCGGCGTCGGGCCAGACCCAGTCGGTGAAGGCCGGGTGATCGAAGCCCTCGTCGCACGCGAACTCAAAGGCCTCAGTGCGGAAAGCCTCCCACTCATCAATCTGCTCGGCAAACTTATCAGCGTCGACCATGCGCAGCACGTCGGCGGCCAGGGCCCAGCGGTCCATGTTGTTCAGGCGCAGCATGTCGAACGGCGTGGTCGTGGAGCCCTTCTCCTCGTAGCCGTGGACGCGGAAGGCATCGTGGCCGGGGCGGTTCCAGATCAGACGGCGGATCGTGCCGGCATAGGCGTGGAACGCAAAGAGCACGGGCTTCTCGCCGAGGCCAAACAGCTCAGCCCAGCGCTCATCGCTGATGGCTTGGTCGTTCTCGCAGACGTTCTGGATCTTGAGCAGGTCGACCACGTTGACGAACCACACCTTAATGCCCAGCTCGCGCAGCATGTCGGTTGCAGCCAGAGCCTCGAGCGTCGGTACGTCACCGCACGTGGCGACCACGACGTCGGCCTCTGCGAGCGAATCGGCAGTCGATGCCCACTCCCAGGTCGCTACGCCCTCGGCGAGCTCGGACCTGGCCTCGTCGACCGTCTGGAAGGTGGGGGCGGGCTGCTTGCCACAGAAGATGGCGTTGACGCAGTCGGTGGACTGGTAGACGCGCTCGGCAACGGCAAGCGCCATGTTGGCGTCGGCCGGATAGTAGGCATTCACGATATGCGTGTCGTTGGCCTTGTTGAGCAGCAGGTCGATAAAGCCGGGGTCCTGGTGCGAGAAGCCGTTGTGGTCCTGACGCCAGACATGGCTCGACAGCAAAATGTTGAGACCGCTAATGGGGGCACGCCACGGAATCTCGCGCTTGGTGGCCTCGAGCCATTTGCAGTGCTGGTTGACCATGGAATCGACCACGTGGACAAAGCTCTCGTAGGAGCTCCACACACCCGAGCGGCCGGTGAGCACGTATGCCTCGAGGAAGCCCTCGCACTGGTGCTCGGACAGCTGCTCGACAACCTTACCGGAACCGGCCAGCAGCTCGTCGTTGGCATCGTCCTCGTAGAAGCCGGCATCCCACTGCTTCTTGGTCACCTTGTAGGCAGCCTGCAGGCGGTTGGACGCAGTCTCGTCGGGACCGAAAATGCGGAAATCGTCCATGTTCTTGGCCAGAACGTCGGCAGTGTACTCGCCAAAGACGCGGGCGGCCTCGGTGGAGCCCCAGCCGTGGCCCTTGCTTGCGACGGGAATCTCGTGGGCATGAATATCGGGAAGTTCAAGCTCGCGGCGCACCTTGCCGCCGTTTGCATTGGGGTTGGCGCCAATGCGCAGCTCGCCGGTCGGCATAAAGGCCGTCACCTCGGGGCGCACCTGACCCTCGGGCGTAAAGAGCTCCTCGGGCTTGTAGGAGCGCAGCCACTCGCGCAGCACGCGGAAGTGCTCGTGGGTGTCCTTGGCACTCGCCAGCGGCACCTGATGGGCGCGCCAGGAGTCCTCGGTCTTCTTGCCATCAATCTGCTTGGGGCAGGTCCAACCCTTGGGCGTACGGAACACGATCATGGGATAGGCCGGACGGACCACGGTCTCGCCCGCAGTGGCCTGAGCCATAGCGGTGGCCTTGATGTCGCAGATCTCATCGAAGACCTGCTCGAACAGGGCGGCAAAACGCGCGTGAATGCTTGCATGGCTCTCATCGTCGAAACCGGCGACAAAGAAGTGCGGCTTATAGCCCATGCCCTCAAAGAACTTGGTGAGCTCTTCGTCGGACACGCGGGCAAGGATGGTGGGATTGGCAATCTTGTAGCCGTTGAGGTGCAGGATCGGCAGGACGATACCGTCGGTTGCCGGGTTCACGAGCTTGTTGGACTGCCAGGAAGTCGCAAGCGGACCGGTCTCGGACTCGCCGTCGCCCACCACGGCCACGGCCAGCAGGCTCGGGTTGTCCATGACGGCGCCGTAGGCGTGGCTGAGCGTGTAGCCGAGCTCGCCGCCCTCGTGGATGGAGCCGGGCGTCTCGGGCGCAAAGTGGCTCGGGATGCCGCCGGGATAAGAGAACTGGCGGAAGAACTTCTGCAGGCCAGCCTCGTCATTGGTGATGTCGGGGCGAATCTCACGGTAGGTACCATCGAGCAGCGACTGGGCGGTACCGGCGGGGCCACCGTGACCCGGGCCCATCAAGAAAATGGCGTTCTGGTTGTGATCGGCGATGAGGCGGTTGACATGACCGAACAGGAAGTTGATGCCGGGCGTGGTGCCCCAGTGACCGACCAGACGGTGCTTAACGTCCGGACGACCAAAGTCGCGCACCTCACCGGTTTTCTCATCAACAAAGTCGGTGCGCATCAGCGGGTTAGAGCGAAGGTAGATCTGACCGACGGACAGATAGTTCGATGCGCGCCAATACAGATCGACGCCCTCGAGCTCGGAAGCCGGCACCTCGTGTCCCAGCTTTTGCCACGGCGTCCCCAGTGTTTTAGCCATTGTTTCTGTCCCTTCGCTGTGCGGTCACCCTCCGATACGGCAACCATTCGTTGGGACTAGTATATTTGCTAAAACGTTTTATCATGGTGAAAAAACGTTTTATCATCCTTATCAATCGCATCGATCAACAAAACGCGACATTCACCTGCGGCATTGCCTGTCACAGGTGCTCCACATTCAGTCTCTGCAAATTGATAAACGTGTTTAGTTGTGTTTAGTAAGCTTGAGCACGCTGCCCTTAACGATAAGTGCCGGCTCCAGGACGACCTCTTCGGCACGCCTACCGCCCCTACCGGCAAGACGCTTGGACATGCAGCCAAAAGCATGCTCCGCGAGCACGCCAGGATCCTGCTCAATGGCGGTCAGTGCCGGCTCAAAGAGGACGTCTGCCGCCGAGTTGTCATAACTCACCACCGAGATATCGCCCGGGATGCTCTTCCCCATCTCGTGCAAGCGCTTGAGCAGACCGAGGGCGATGTTGTCCGAACTTGCGAACACAGCGGTGGCATCAGTTGCGAGCACCGCCTCCGAGGCCTCGTATGCACTCGGAATGTAGTACTCGCTCTCAAACTCCAAACGTGCGTCGATAGGCAGGCCAACCTCACGCAGCGCGCGCTCATAGCCGGCAAGTCGCTTGCGACCTGTATTGGAACGGCGCGCGTTAACCAAGCAGGCAATGCGACAGTGACCCTGCTCGATCAGATAGCGGGTGGCCATGTAGCCACCCATCTCGTGGTCGAACATCACCTTGTCGCACTCGAGTCCCTCAATGGCACGGTCGACCATCACGGCAGGGATAGGCAGATGGCTGACTTCTTCGCGCAGGGCGCGGTCGTCGGAGAACTCGTCACCCACCACCAAAAAGACGCCGTCAACGCCGCGCGTCACCAACTGGCGCAGCAGCTCAAGATCGTCATCGGCGCTTCCGCCCGAGCTGGTAATAAAGAGTGCGTAACCGTCCTCACGGCAGCGCTTTTCCAAACTGCCGGCGAGCGAGGCAAAAAAGCGGCTCTCGATGTTAGGGACGATAAGACCCAGCGTGCGCGACTCGCGCATGACCAAGCTACGCGCAATCTGGTTAGGAACATAGTGGTTGCGCGCCGCGACCTCTTTGATGAGCTTGCGGTTTTCTTCCGAGATGCGACAAGGCCGATTATTGAGAACAAGCGAGACCGACGAGGGGGAAAGCCCCACCTCCTGGGCAATCTGCTTGAGAGTAACTTTGTTGCCCATCTCGCTCCTTCCGAGTATTCGCGCAATCTCTTGAAAGTATAGCGACCGTCCCTCTACCTTGATGATAAACACTTTACCAATCCGGTAGACGGCTGTTTTATCGCCGCGATTGGTGCAAAGTAACCTGACCCCTTTGCACTATGTGATGCATTGGGGTCAGGTTGCTTTGCACCAAATCCATCCGGGTGGGGTATATTGCATTCGATTGATGAAAACGACCACCATAAGGCGGATATTCGTATGCACGAAAATGACTTTTTCAACGAGGACCTGCTCTGCGCGCTCGCCGGTGTTGCCGGCGAGGACAACGTGCTCATGAGCGAGCCCATGCGCGAGCACACCACGTTTAAGATCGGCGGCCCGGCCGACGTCTTTGTCACGCCCGACACCGAGCAGGGCCTCGTCGCCACGCTCGATACCTGCTATCGCTGCGATCTGCCACTCACCATCGTGGGCAACGGCTCCGACTTACTCGTCGGTGACAAGGGCATCCGCGGCGTCGTCGTAGCGCTGGGCGAAGGCCTCTCTAACATCGCCGTCGACGGCACGCATGTTACGGCAGCAGCCGGCGCTTTGCTTTCCGATGTCGCCGCGGCTGCCGCCGAAGCCTGCCTTACCGGCATGGAGCCCCTCTCGGGCATCCCCGGCTCGGTCGGCGGCGCCTGCTATATGAACGCCGGTGCCTACGGCGCCTGCATGGCCGATGTTTTGGAGTCCGTGCGCGTCTATAAGCCCGCCCGCGCGCTCGACGACGGCACCCGCGGCAGCGGCAATATCATTGAGTTCGATGTCGACGAGCTTAACCTGGGCTATCGCAAGAGCCGCATCGCCGACGACGGCTTTATCGTGCTCTCTGCCACCTTTAACCTCGCCCCGGGCAACGCCGCGATGATCAAGGCCGACATGGACGACTACCGCCAACGCCGCGAGGACAAGCAGCCACTCGACATGCCGAGCGCCGGCTCCACTTTCAAGCGCCCCGAGGGCCACTTTGCCGGCAAGCTCATCATGGACGCC
>CATZRJ010000085.1 GCA_958423535.1 uncultured Collinsella sp. | reverse complement strand
TCGGCCGGGAAGGTCAGAACCATCTCGGGATTGTGCTCGCCGTAGGCATCGGCAGCAGGAATGTGTACGGTCTTCTTCTCGCCCACCTGCATGTCGACAACAGCGGCGTCGAAGCCCTTGATCATCTGACCGGCACCGCAGGTGAACTCCAGCGGCTCGCCGCGATCGTAGGAGCTATCGAACTGCGTGCCGTCGTCGAGCGTGCCACGATAATGAGTCTTGACCTTCTTGCCCTGGTTGGACATGGAAACCTCCGTGATAAGGGCGGCGCACAACGCGGGCCGCCATGAACATATGGCGCTAACTATACCCTAGTCATACAATTTGAAGACAGTTTGCAAAGAAACGCTGCAACCGGAGGAACCATGGCATATCCCGTATTTGACTTGCACTGTGACACCGCCGACCGCATCGGCTGGGCCACACTCGATCTTGACCTGCGCTTTACCGCGGGCACCGACGGCTATTTCCCCGGCGACGAGACGCATCCGCAGGATTTCGACCTTATCGAGGGCAACGCCTGCGCCATCTCGCTCGCAAAGATCGGCAAAACTCCTTGGGCGCAGTGCTTCGCCACGTTTGTCCCCGACGAGATTCCCACCGCCCACACAGCGCGCTTCCAGGCGCAGATCATGGCGCACATGAGTGGCCAGGCAATGCTCAACCACGACCGCATGGTCAACGTGCGCAGCGCCGCAGACATTCGCCCCGCGCTCAAAGACGGCAAGGTCGCCTGCATCCACACCATCGAAAACGCCACGTTCTTTGCCGAGGACCCCGCGCTGATCGAGGTGCTCAAGAGCCTGGGCGTACTCATGTCGTCGCTCAGCTGGAACGCGCAGGGACCGCTCGCGAGCGGACACGATACCCACGCCGGCCTCACCGCCGCCGGCATCGAGGCACTCACGCAGATGGAGCACGCCGGCATGGTACTCGACGTCTCCCACCTCAACGACGAGTGCTTTGACGAGGTTGTCGCCCACGCCACGCGCCCCTTCGTCGCCAGCCACTCCAACTCCCGTAGTGTCTGCGGCGTCAAGCGCAACCTCACCGACGACCAGTTCCGCACCATTCGCGACATGGGCGGCATCGTCGGCCTCAACTACTGCAGCGAGTTCCTATCCAACGACGCAACCGACGAGACCGCCGCAGACGTCACCTTCGACCAGCTGGCAGCCCATATCGAACACTGGCTCGACCTGGGCGGCGAAGATGCCATCGCGCTCGGCGGCGACTGGGACGGCGCCACGGTGCCTGCCTTCCTCTCCGATGCCAGCATGATGCCCGAGTTCCAGAACATGCTCTCCAGGCACTTTGGCAAGACCGTGATGCAGAAGCTCTGCAGCGATAATGCCCTTGCCTTCTTTGAGCGTTATTAATTTCACATCCCTTGAGCGGGCCGGCATGCCGAACGGTCGGTATGCCGGCCCGTCCCCAATCTGAAGGACCGCTTTTGACGCAGCAATTTACGATTTCCGTACCCCGACCGGATGGGACGCCCATCCCCGTCGTCGTTACCAAAAAGCGCGTCAAGAACTTCAACCTGCGCGTCACATCGAGCGGCGAGGTCCACGCCAGTGCACCGCTCGGCGCCAGCCACGAGCGTATCGAAGCGTTTGTGAAGCGCAACAGCGCCTGGATTATCGGCCGACTTGCCCGGCGCGAGCAACGTCAGGCGACGGTGCGAGAGCCGCTCGGCCCCCACTCGATCATTGCACTTTGGGGCAAGCCCATCACGGTACAGGACGCACTCGACCACAACTTTGCATCACCCGCACCGCGACCCAAACAGGCCACCTTCGCAAGTTTTATGGGTACCGACGAGCCAGACGAACGTCCACAGGCCAAGTGGCATGCGACCCTCGACGGCTTAACGCCCAGTGAGATCCAAGCCCATATCGACCAGCTCTATACGTCCGAGGTCACATCGGCGCTGCACGATATTGTGCACGCATACGAAATCGCAATGGGTGTCGCCGTTTCCCGCATTTCCGTACGCAGCATGAAAACGCGCTGGGGCTCGTGCACGCCCAAAACCGGCGCCATTCGCATCGCACGAGAACTTGCCGCCTACCCCGTCGAATGTCTCGACATGGTTGTCGCCCACGAGCTCGTCCACTTGCTCGAGCCAAGCCACAACCAACGGTTCCACGCCCTGCTCGACACATACTGCCCCAACAATAGAGCCCTGTCGCAGCGGCTCAAAAAACCGCCCGCCAACGAGCTCTAGCGTCGGCTAGCGCACGCGCTCAATCTCGACGCCGCAGCTTGCCAGGGAAAGACCGACGGGCGCCCAAGGCTTATCGAGCTTAACACGCACGCCAAGTAGCAAGGGGTAACGACGTAGCAGCATCTGGGCCACACCCTCGGCTGCAGCCTCGATGAGCTTAAACGTATGCTCGCGCAGATAGCCATCGACATCGTGGCACACCGAGCCGTAATCAATAGAGGCATCCAGGTTGTCGTGCTCCCCCGCCGCGCGCAGGTCGGCATAGAGCACCATGGACACGACAAACTTCTGCCCCAGGGCGTTCTCCTCGGGATACACGCCGTGGTTGGCAAAGACCTCGAGACCGTCGATAGTAATGCGGTCGGCATGGCGTAGGTCGTCATAGCTCACATGAGGCACTGCCGTTGCGGCGGAAATCTCACCCCTGCCACGGCGGGCAAGCTCGGCTCCCTCAGTCTTGGTTGCATTCTCGGGCAGCTTTTTGTTAGTCATCGCGATCGTCTCCTTCGTTCAGAACCCCGACCGCGCATACCGACTACACGCGAATCGACAGGTTCTTTTTATCATCGCTCCAGTTGCAGGCATTGCGCGCAGGGCACGCAAAGCAAGCGCGCGACGCTTTGTCGGCTGCATAGAGCAGACGCTCAAGCGGCTGGCTATTCACGCGCAGCTTTCGATGGCCCAGAATGGCCGTCTTAATGGCTGCGGCATCGGCCGGTTCAAACGCCACGTCATCGGGCATGCCACCGAGAATCGCATCAGCGACGCGTTCGCTTGCAACATCATGGGATATACCCGATTCATACTGTTCATCTTTGCCGATATCGTGAAGAAGTGCCGTGGCATAGATGACCTCGCGGTCAAATCCGAGCTGCTCCTCAAGATTCTTAATCCACATAATGCGCGCGACATCCAGCAGATGGTCAATACCGTGGCGGCAAAAGATGCGCCCCGATTCCAACTGCGCAATGTTGCCCAGATGCCGCCGGAACAGCCCGTTGGCACAAATGTAGTCAATGCGAGGCATGGCACCAAACGGGGTCAGGCCCGAAGCCATAAAGCCGCGACGTGGCGTTCCCTCATCGGTCTTCGATGCAAAGTCGTTGACGACCCTCATGCTAGCGGCCCAGCATCCTAAAGAATCGCTCCTCGAGCGACGGATCGGTCTCAAAGACACCGCGACGAGCAAGCGTTACGGTCTTGGTACCGGGCTTTTGCACGCCGCGCATGGTCATGCACATATGCTCGGCTTCCATCAGCACAATCGCTCCTTGGGGGGCAAGATATTCCATGAGGGCGTCGGCAACCTGTGCACACAGCTGCTCCTGCAGCTGCAGACGACGGGCATAGACCTCAACTGTGCGAGCAAGCTTAGACAGACCCGCCACGCGACCGTTAGGGATATAGCCGATCGCAGCCTTGCCATAAAACGGCAGCAGATGATGCTCGCACAGTGAGTAAAACGTAATGTCGCGCTCGATAACCAAATCGTTCGAAGCGACGGCAAATGTTTTGGACAGGTGCTCCTCGGCGCTCTGATCCATGCCGCCTGCAATCTCGCTATACATACGGGCGACGCGTGCCGGTGTCTCCAGCAGACCCTCACGAGTTGGGTCCTCGCCTATGCTCTCAAGCAACAGCCTTATGGCGGCCTCGACTTTTTCCTGATCGACCATCTGGGCCTCACTTTTCCGATTTTGCGTTCGCGCTATGGTACCACGCCCTCCGGCATCGGCCACAAGCTACATAGTATGGGTCGAATAGATCGGATCGTCCCGCCAAAGCTCCACAGCATCGCAAAGCGAAACGCCCTCACGTGCAGCACGAGCGCGCGTGGCGTTCATGTCGATCACGCGCTGATTACTCGAGCCCCTAAAGCGCAGCGAGATATCGTACAGGTCCTGAACAAACGGGCCGTCCACCAGCATGTCGAGGCAGGCAAGGATACGGTCCGTCACCTCGGTATGATGACGACCGCCCGGCATAAGCTCCTCGAGCACGTCGCCGGTAAAGCACCAAATGGTCTTCCCCGACTCCACAGGATAGACCACGCGCACGCGTTCGATAAAGTCAACGAGACCCGCCTGATTCTCGGGCTCCATAGGCTCGCCACCCAGAATCGTCAGGCCATCAATAAAGGGATGGTCAAGACTCTCGATAATCTTGTCCTCGACGGCACGATCGAACGGTTCACCCGCGGCAAAGTCCCACGCGACGGAGTTAAAGCAATTCTTACACCCACGACGGCACCCGCTCACAAACAGAGAAGTACGAACGCCTTCCCCATCAGCAATATCGAAATACTTAATGTTCGCGTAGTTCATAGGTAACTCTCCCGGGAGGCCGGGACATATCATCCCGTCCTCAAACATTCTCGGCCTGCGGCCTGCGAAACTGCGGGCGGGACGATATGTCCCGGCCTCATGCAAAGGGTAGCTCAATGAACGAAGCGAACATTGAGTATAGGGTTCGCGGTCTAATAAAAACTTTGTTGCAGCTCAACTGCCATCACAAGTAAATCGCAGCTGCAGCTCAAATTATTTCTGCTAAGAACTTCGAGGAGTGAGCAGACCGCATACTGCATCTCAGCTACATCAACTTGGCTGCCCCGTAGCGAGGCCCCGGACCTTTGCTCGATATGAGTTCCGCACGAACAGGAGGCGCCAGTGGCGCCTCCGTCGTGAGCCAGGACTGTTCGAAATAGCGAGCAAAGGTCCGGGGCCTCGCTACGGGGCAGCCTGGGATGGTTATTAGAGATGCAGCACGCGGTCGCGGATCTCCTCGGTTCGACCCTGGTTCCAGAA
>CATZRJ010000084.1 GCA_958423535.1 uncultured Collinsella sp. | reverse complement strand
TCGTGACCATGGGTCTGCGCTGGCTCTCGCTGCGCTTTGACATCAAAAGCCCCACCGAAGAAGACATCGCGCACTTTTTACATCGCAAAAAGTAGATAGCACGGCACGACCTTTCGAAATGCAACCGAGAGGTTCTTTTAGAGCGCTCGCACGTTGGGTACCCTGTTAGATATATGCCGAGTATCTAACGAAGGATTCACTATGCCTTGCAACCTAGAACCGTCGACCAAGCGCCACAAAGCGCAGGCCCGCATCGCCCTCCTATTCGTACTGATTGCGCTTGCGCTGACCGTACTTCCCACGGCGTCGTTCGCCGGCACAGACACCGCGGGCAACGTACTCGCAACCGAAGCTGACTCAAATCCGTCTGGCGCCGAGGGCGACCTGTACTGGACTGGCCAAAGCCTTAACCTGGACGATGCCTCCATCGGCCGCGATATTATCGCGGCAGGCGACAGCCTATCGATTCGCGACTGCACCGTAGGCGGCGCCATTCGCCTGGCGGCGCGCACCATCGATATCTCCAAAACCGCAATCGATGGCAGCGTGACGGTAGCCGGTCAGCACGTCGTGCTCAACACCGGTAGCACCGCCAACTGTTTTTACGCGATGGGCGATACTGTTGCCCTGCGAGGCTCCACCAAGTCGGCAGCACTTGCAGGCGATACGGTGACCATCGACGGCACCGTCGAGGGCGATGTCGAGGTTTGGGCCGACAAGCTCGTCTTGGGCAAAAACGCCCGCATCACCGGCACCGTGAGCGCGCATGTTTCCGAGGACCCCGAGCGGGCCGAGGGCGCTCAGGTCGGAGCCCTCAAGATCGACCGTACCGAGAACGAGAACACCTCAACGATTAACGACACCATCGGCGGCATCGTCGCCGCGGCGCTTTCCACCTGCTTTGTCGCGATCCTCCTCGAGCTCGTCTTTCCGCGCGCGACCGCCAGCGCCGCCGGCATGCTTCGTCAACGACCTACCCCTCTGTGGGTGAGCGGTCTTTTGGGCACGGTGGCCGCCGCTCCCGCCGTCCTGTTGCTCATCATCTCGATTGCAGGTCTGTCACTCGCCGGAGCTCTCATGTGCGCCGTGATCGGTATCGCTCTGGTCTCGGCGGCGTTTACGGGCACCGCGATCGCACGCATGATCGGACACAGCCAGAACCGCTACGCCATGGCCGCCGTGGGCGGTATCGCCGCGGGCGCACTCACGGCACTTCCCCTTATGGGCAGCTTTGTCAGCGGCGTAGCCTTCGTCTTTACGCTCGGCTACGTCATCCAGATCATCTGGCGCAACGCCCGCCTCAAGCCGCAGCAGGCCGCCAACACTCCGGGCCTTCCCTCCGCCTAGCCGTCGCCCCCACAAAGGGGACAGGCACCTTTGTGGGGGTGCAGACCAACTCAATCCCTGTGCACCAAAAAGGGCACCGACCGCGATGGTCGGCGCCCTTTCTTGTTAGTCGCTATAAAGCTCGGCGCTTATTTGTTGACCTGACCGGCGCGGACTGCGGCCTTCTTGCGGTCGGTAGCATTGAGCAGACGCTTGCGCAGGCGGATGTTCTTGGGAGTGATCTCCACCAGCTCGTCGTCGGCGATGTACTCCAGCGCCTCCTCCAGCGAGAAGGTGCGGGGCGGCACCAGCTGGACGGAGATATCGGAGGTCGAGGAACGCTGGTTGCCCAGGTTCTTGGTACGGGCGATGTTGACGACCATGTCGCCGGCCTTGCTGCGCTCGCCCACGATCATGCCCTCGTAGCACTCGGTACCCGGCTCAACAAACAGCTGGCCGCGCTCCTGCAGCGTGCCCAGAGCGTAGGCAACGGCTTTCTCGGTGGTCATGGAGATCATGGCGCCGTTCTGGCGGTTGCCGATCTCGCCGGCATAGGGGCCGTACTCCAGGAAGGTGTGGTAGAACACGCCCTCGCCGTGAGTGACGTTCATGATGCGGTTCTTAAGACCCATGATGCCGCGGGTCGGGATCTTAAACTCGAGGTGCGTCACGATACCCGAGGTATCCATGCTCGTCATGATGCCGCCGGAGGTGCCGAAGACCTCAACGACCTTGCCCGAATACTCGTCCGGGCACTCGACGACGGCCTGCTCGACGGGCTCCATCTTATTGCCGTTCTCGTCCTTCTTAAACAGAACGCGGGGACGGCCGACCTGGAACTCAAAGCCCTCGCGACGCATGGACTCCATCAGGACGGACAGGTGCAGAATGCCGCGGCCCGAGACCTCGACGCCGCTCTTGTCCTCGAGCTCCTCGATCTTCATGGTCACGTTGTTCTCGGCCTCGTTGAACAGGCGCTCCTTGAGCTGACGGGCACCCACGATGTCGCCGTCGCGGCCGACGAGCGGGGAGGTCGAAGCCTCAAAGACGATGGACAGGGTCGGCGGGTCGATCTCGATGGGTTCGAGCTCAACGGGGTTCTCGGGATCGGTGTAGACATCGCCGATATCGGTACGGTCGATGCCAACAACGGCGGCGATGTCACCGGCGCCGACTTCCTGGCACTCGGTACGGCCCAGGTAGTCGAAGGTAAAGAGCTGCTTGACGGTAGCAGTGGCGCTGGAACCGTCATTCTTGACAACCAGGATCTGGTCACCCTGGTGGATGGTGCCAGAGTACACGCGACCGATGCCGATACGGCCGACGAAGTTGGAGTGGTCGATGGTCACGCACTGCATGGCCAGCGGGGCGTTCTCGTCAACCTCGGGTGCAGGCATGTCGTCGATGATCATATCGAGCAGCGGATACATGTCCATGTTGCCGTCGTTGGGGTCAAGGCGGGCAAAGCCATTCATGGCGCTGGCGTAGACCACGTGCTCCATGGCGAACTCAAGCTGGTCGTCGGTGGCGCCCAGGTCGGCCATCAGGTCCAGGCAGTCGTTGTAGGCCTTCTCGGGGTTGGCGCCCGGACGATCGATCTTGTTGATGACGATCATGATCTTGAGGCCGGTGTCGATAGCGTGACGCAGCACGAAGCGGGTCTGGGGCATGGGGCCCTCAAAGGCATCGACCAGCAGCAGGGCGCCGTCGGCCATACGCAGCACGCGCTCGACCTCGCCGCCAAAGTCGGCGTGGCCCGGGGTGTCGATGACGTTGATCTTGACGTCCTTGTACTCGATAGAGATGTTCTTGGCGAGAATCGTGATGCCGCGCTCGCGCTCCTGGTCGTTAGAGTCCAGGACGCGGTCCTCGACCTGCTGGTTGGCACGGAAGGCGTCCGTGGCACGCAGGAGCTTATCAACCATCGTCGTCTTGCCGTGGTCGACGTGGGCGATGATGGCGATGTTCCTCAGATTGTCTACGCGCATGTAGTTCCCCTATCTTCTATCATCTATATACAACCGGCACGCGTATGCGACCCGCCCAGTAGCACAACGCTCGGCGGGAAAATTGAGCCTTTTACCGAAAACTCGTTTATTTTAGCGATTTTAGATAAGAGGGGTTTCCTCACCTGCAGGTTCAGGGTCGCTCCACATAAAACCATCGCCGGCGCCCACACCCTCGTACAGTACGTATGCCGAAAAGCCGCTCTCGAGCGTCGTTTCGAAGAAGCTCACGAGCAGGGCGTCATGGTAGCCGCCATCGATCTCGACACACCCGGTGTAGCCGATGGCGTAACGGGCGATGCGGCCCAGGCCCTCGTCCTTAAGGCCCATCTTGTGCTCGGAGATAAAGTTGGTGGCAGCCTCGAGGCATGCCTCCTCGCCGTCCTCGTCGAATGCCGCCAGATAGCGGTTGGACGCGGCGTCTTCGATCGCAACGACAACGCCGGGATTCTCGCCAGCGGCAAGATCGTCCAAAAATGCCCCGATGAGATCGCACACCATGGCGTCGAGCTCGGCGGAGACGTTTCCGGCGTCCTGCATATCCTGTGCCATTTTTAGACCTTCCCATCGAGTCCGGCGTCGTTACATCTCTTGTGCCTCGGCAGCGATCTTGGCGGCAGCGTCACGAGCGCGCATCATATCGGCAGCGCGCTTATCGAGTACCTTGATCTGGTTGGTCAGCATCACGGCATCGACCACGCCCCAGACGACCAAGCCCGTCGAAATCGAAAACCCAAGCGCACCAACTGTACCACGAAGGCGCGATGAGATTGCCGCAACAAGTGCGGAGACGGCAACCATCTTGATAAAGGAGGCACGGCGTTCGCGAAGCGTGCGGGCCTGCGTCACATAGGCGATGCGTGCAGCCTCGGATGCCTCCGAGCGCATCTGGGCCTCGCGGGCAATGGCGGCGGCCTCGGCCGAGACGCCACGCTCCATCAGTGCACACTCCGTCTCATGGCTACCCGTCATTTAAAAATCATCGGGCGAGAGCGTATGGACGAACTCGTCGAACTTCTCAAATTCCTGCTCGTCATCGATTTCCTCGGCAACCGGAGAAATGGTCCCCAGGCGGTTCATGATGTCATCCTCCACAAACATGGGGGCATTGCTGCGCACGGCGAGGGCGATGGCGTCACTCGGACGGGCGTCGATGCTGCGCTCGCTGCCGTCGGCCAAAACAACGACCGTCGCGTAAAACACGGGCGGCTCGGCACGGACAATCTCAATACGCTCGAGTTTTGCATCCAGGGCATCAAGCGTATCGAGCAGCAGGTCATGGGCAATCGGGCGCTCGGCACGACCGCTGTCGATACCGCGGCTAATAGCCGCAGCCTCAAACGAACCAGTTTGGATAGAAAGGGAGCGCAGCGGCGCAGGGGAGTCCGATTTGCTGCAGCGCTCGCGAAGTACGATAAGCGATGGCACGGGACCGGCGGCCATGACGATGGTCTCTATGTCGACACGAACCATGGAACACCTCCGGTACGTAGCGGTTAACACACGGCGCCTTCGCCGCATTGAATAGCTATACTACCCAATCTTTCACACAGCACACAAAATCAAAGTAGTTAATTTGGGACGAGATTTTTGACTACTTTCAGCAGGTAAGAAAAAAGCCCCGAGACCATGCCTCGAGGCTCTTCACAGTTTTGATGGTGGACCTGACAAGATTCGAACTTGTGACCTCCCGGTTATCAGCCGGACGCTCTAACCAACTGAGCTACAGGTCCATC
>CATZRJ010000083.1 GCA_958423535.1 uncultured Collinsella sp. | reverse complement strand
GCAAGCTCGTCGAGGGCGCCAACGAAATGGCGGACAAAATGGGCTCCATGTCGGGCTCCATCGTCACCCAGCGCGCCGTGAGCTATGTACAGGACGAGTACAAGGCGCAGGGCATCGACCCCGCCGACGTGCAGAACGCCTACCTGAGCCGCATGGCGACCACGATGTTTGGACTGTGCCTGGTGTCGCTCGTCGCCACCATCCTGACCGGTGCCGTGGCTTCGCGCACCGCCTGCTCCATCGCACGCGACCTGCGCCGCGAGACCTTCAACAAGGTTATGCACTTCTCGCCGGCCGAGGTGGGCAAGTTTAGCCAGGCCTCGCTCATCACCCGCTGCACCAACGACATTCAGCAGATTCAGATGGCCGCAACCCTGTTTATCCGCATGTGTCTGATGGCGCCCGTCATGGGCATCGTCGCCGTCATGCGCGTCCTGGCCAACCACACCGGCCTGGAGTGGACCATCGCCGTGGCCATCATCGCGGTCTCGGCCGTCGTCGGCGTGCTTATGGGCCTCACTATGCCCAAATTCAAAAAGATGCAGAGCTTTGTGGACCGCGTGAACCTTACCGCCCGCGAGCTGCTCGACGGCCTTATGCCTATCCGCTCGTTCAACCGCGAGGAGCATGAGCTCGAGCGTTTTGACAAGGCTTCGCTCGACCTGATGACCACGCAGCTCTACACCAACCGCGCCATGAGCTTTATGATGCCGCTCATGATGCTCGTCATGAATTGCATCACCGTGCTTATCGTCTGGTTTGGCGCGCAGGGCGTGTCCGACGGCGTGATGCAGGTCGGCAACATGATGGCGTTTATCTCCTACACCATGCAGATCGTCATGGCGTTTATGATCCTCACCATGGTTTCGGTCATCCTGCCCCGCGCCGAGGTCGCAGCCGAGCGCGTGGAAGAGGTCATCACCTGCCCCACGAGCATCAACGACCCCTCCTCGCCCAAACTGCCCGCGACCAGCGCGTCACGCGGTGAGCTCACCTTCCGCGACGTGAGCTTCCAGTATCCCGATGCCCGCGCCGATGTCATCAGCGGCGTGAACTTCACCACGCATGCCGGTCAGATGCTCGGCATCATTGGCTCCACGGGCTCGGGCAAGTCCACGCTCGTGCAGCTGATTCCGCGCCTGTACGACGTCACAGGCGGCAGCATTTCGCTCGACGGCATCGACGTGCGTGACATGACCCTTTCCGAGCTACGCCGCCGTATTGGTTATATCCCGCAGCAGGGTCGCCTGTTCTCGGGCACCGTCGAGAGCAACCTCAAGTTTGCCGGCGATATGGTGAGTGACGAGGATATGCGCCAGGCGGCACGCGTCGCCCAGGCGGAGGACTTTATCGCCGAGCGCGAGGGCGGCTACGACTCCCCCATCAGCCAGGGCGGATCCAATGTCTCGGGCGGCCAGCGCCAGCGCCTGGCCATCGCCCGCGCGTTGGCCAAAAAGCCCGAGGTCGTGGTGTTCGATGACTCGTTTAGTGCCCTCGACTACAAGACCGACGCGCGCCTGCGCGAGGAGCTGGCCAAAAACGTTACCGACGCCGCACTCGTGGTCGTGGCCCAGCGCATCGCGACCATCATGCACGCCGACCAGATTATCGTGCTCGACGACGGCCACGTAGTGGGCACCGGCACGCACGAGGAGCTGCTGCGCGGCTGCCCGGCGTACCTGGAGATCGCACAGTCGCAGCTTTCCGCCGAGGAGCTGGGGCTTACCCAAGAAGAAATTGCAGCCGTCACGGAAGGAGGCGAGCGCTAATGGCAGACGAGACCAAGACTCAGATTCCCAAGCCCACCCGCCGGCGCGGTCCTATGGGCCGTATGGGTGGCATGGGCCGCGGCGAAAAGGCCAAGGACTTTAAAGGCACCATGAGGCAGCTGCTCGGCTATATCGGCCAGCACAAGATTGCCGTGTTTGCTGCCGTCGCCTTTGCCGTGTGCTCGGTCATCTTTAACATTGTGGGGCCCAAGGTGCTCGGCCAGGTTACCACCAAACTGTTCGAAGGCCTGGTTGCCAAGGTCAACGGCACCGGCGACGTCGACTTTGACTGGATCGCCAAGACGCTCGGCTTTTTGCTCTGCCTGTATCTGGCAAGCTCTGTTTGCAGCCTCATCCAGGGCTGGCTCATGACCGGCGTCACGCAAAAGATCTGCTATCGCATGCGCAAGGAGATCGCCGCCAAGATCGCTGTCGTTCCAATGAGCTACTTCAACGGCCACAGCAAGGGCGACGTGCTCAGCCGCATCACCAACGACGTCGATACGCTGGGCCAGTCGCTCAACCAGAGCGTGACCCAGCTCATCACGTCGGTGACGCAGATTATCGGCGTGCTCGTCATGATGCTGTCGATCAGCCTGCCGCTCACCGGCGTCACCGTGCTCACGCTGCCGGCAGCCGCGATTATCCTGACCGTAATGATTCACTTCTCGCAGCCGTACTTCCGAGAGCAGCAGCAGGTTCTGGGCACCGTCAACGGCATTATCGAAGAGGACTTTGCCGGCCAGAACGTCATTCAGGTGTTCGACCGCGCCGAGGCCTCAATCGAGGAGTTCGACCGTCAAAACGACCGACTCTTTATTAGCGGCTGGCGTTCGCAGTTCCTGTCGGGCCTGATGATGCCGCTTATGAGCCTGGTGGGTAACATGGGCTATGTGGGCGTCGTCGTGGTGGGCGCACAACTCGCACTGACCGGCAATGCCACGCCCGGCGACATCCAGAGCTTTATCCAGTACGTTCGCAACTTTACGCAACCCGTGCAGCAACTGGGCAACGTAAGCAACACGATGCAGTCGATGGCAGCTGCCACCGAGCGCGTCTTTGAGTTCCTGGCCGCGCCCGAGGAGGAACAGAAGGCCGACGCGCAGATTCCCGAAAAGCGCCCCGGCCACGTGGAGTTTGACCATGTCAAGTTTGGCTACACGCCCGACAAGACCATCATCCACGACTTTAGCTGCGAGGCACAGCCCGGCCAGACCGTGGCCATCGTCGGCCCCACCGGCGCCGGCAAGACCACGCTCATTAAGCTGCTGCAGCGCTTTTACGATGTGGACGGCGGCTCGCTGCGCGTCGAGGGCATCGACGTGCGCGACTGGGACCGCGCGGCGCTGCGCGGCGAGTTTGCCATGGTGCTGCAGGATACCTGGCTGTTTAACGGCACCATCCGCGAGAACATCCGCTACGGACGTCCCGATGCGAGCGATGCCGAAGTCGAGGCCGCTGCACGCGCTGCACGCTGCGACCACTTTATCCACACGCTCGCCGGCGGCTACGACTTTATGATCAACGAGGAGGGCACTAACCTGTCGCAGGGTCAGCGCCAGCTCGTGACCATCGCCCGCGCCATTTTGGCCGACCGTCCGGCGCTGATTCTGGACGAGGCGACCTCCAACGTCGATACCCGTACCGAGGAGCTTATTCAGCGCGCCATGGATGCGCTGATGCAGGGCCGCACGAGCTTTGTTATCGCGCATCGCCTGTCCACGATCCGAAACGCCGACGTGATCCTGGTGATTCGCGACGGCGACATCGTCGAGAAGGGCACGCACGACGAGCTGCTCGCCCAAGGCGGCTTCTACGCCGACCTGTACAACTCGCAGTTCGACGAGGCGGCGTAAATTCTGCCTCAGGGAACAAATAACGCCCGAGAACGGGGACGCAGGACAACCTGCGCCCCCGTTTTGTGTCCTTCGAGCCTCGAAACGCTTTTCCTGAGACCTCATTGACGGCGCTTTCCAGACCCCGTGGGCAAAAAAGGGCAAATATGAGTACTGTCACCTTTTTAGTAACAGCCAAAACCACCTCAAACGACCTCTTTGCGGCCCCTATACGCCTTTGAATTAATCAAAACGCCCGTTAGCAGGCTTCTGTCTGCCAACGTTAATGAACATATTTATCACTTTGTCTATTATCTCGCTAGACGGATATGTTACTAGGTGAGCAACAGTACTCATATTTGGCATTTTTTGCCCACGGAGTGTTTCCTGGGGAACCGACAACAGCCTTAGGGTCCCGTGTGGCGCCACTCCCTCCCGACATTCTCCGACGTTTGCCCAGATAAAACCTGCCAAAATAAACCTGTCCCTTTTTGGCAGGTTTCGGGGTGACAAGGACTTGCACTTTAGCGTGCGACAGCGGATAATGCCGAGCATTCAACAATACGCTTATTGCTCATTCTATAGATTGAGGAGACCCCTATGGCCATGGAATTCAAACGCAAGCTGCCGATCCCCATGGAGATCCGCGAGGAAATGCCGCTTTCTGCCGAGCTTACCGCCAAAAAGCAGGCATTTGACGCCGAGGTCGCCAAAGTCTTTACCGGCGAGGACGCACGCAAGGTGCTCATCATCGGCCCGTGCTCTGCCGACCGCGAGGACTCGGTACTTGAATACATGAACCGACTGGCCAAGACCGCCGAGGAGGTCAAGGACAAGCTCATCATCATTCCGCGCGTCTACACCAATAAGCCGCGTACCAAGGGCACCGGTTACAAGGGCCTGCTGCACAACCCCAACCCCGAGGCCCCCGACGACTTGCTCGAGGGCGTCAAGGCCATCCGCCATATGCACCTGCGCGTTATTAAGGAAACGGGCTTCTTCACCGCCGACGAGATGCTCTATCCGTCCAACTACCAGTACCTCGTCGACTTGCTGAGCTATGTTGCCGTGGGCGCACGCTCGGTCGAGAACCAGGAGCATCGCCTGGTGTCGAGCGGCATTTCGGTACCCGTGGGTATGAAGAACCCCACCGCCGGCTCTACCACCGTTATGCTCAACTCCATTTACGCCGCGCAGGCGCACCAGAGCTTCATCTTCCGCAACTGGGAGGTCGAGTGCGACGGCAATCCGCTCGCGCACGCCGTTATGCGTGGCTACATCGGTCTCGATGGGCGCACCTACCCCAACTACCACTACGAGCACCTGGAACGTCTGGCCGAGCGCTATACCGAGCACGCCGGCTATGCCAATCCGGCAGCGGTCATCGACTGCAACCACGACAACTCGGGCAAGCGTCCGCTGGAGCAGTATCGCATTTGCAAGGAGGTGCTCGACAGCTGCCGCCGCAACGAGTCCATCTCCAAGCTGGTCAAGGGCTTTATGATCGAGTCCTACCTGGAGGA
>CATZRJ010000082.1 GCA_958423535.1 uncultured Collinsella sp. | reverse complement strand
CGCAGTTTCGCAGCGAGCGAAGCGAAGCGAGAATGTTTGAGCATGGAATGATATGGGTGAGCCCCGGACGGGTGGGATTCATGCGCCCCTGCGAAGCGAGAATGTTTGAGCATGGGATGATATATAGGCGGGCCGGGCCGGTCAGCGGACAGTAAGTCACTACCTGATATGCGCGGGTTTTTCTCCCCAGTAGAAGCGGCAGAAGGCTCGTTTGCGCTTTTGGGGTTTGCCTGCAAGTTCCATGGTTGCGATGGCGATATCCTCGGCTGCGCGTGGGCGTCGCAGCACTTCGCCATTGATGAGCAGTGCCTTGAGCGACTCGGGGTGATCGTGGAGATGGCGCAACGTCACGATCAGCTCGCGTGCGGTGGTGACATGCATGCTGGCGCCCATGCCGGTGAGCATGGTGGTGTTGGCCTTTTCCTGGCCATAGGACTTGCCCAGCAGAATCATCGGCAGGTGTGCGCATAGGCATTCGGTAACGGTGAGTCCGCCCGATTTGAGAATTGCCAGGTCACAGCCGTGCATAAGCGCTGCCATGTCATCGACATAGTCAAGAACCGTGACGTTCTCGAGTTTCATGGCATCGAAGAGCGTTTTGAGACGGGTGGCATATTCGGCGTCCTTGCCCGGCAAAAAGACAAAGTGCATGTCCTCGAAGCTGCGCAGGAAGGGGAGGGTGCGGTCCATCTCCGCGCGAAAGCGAACGTACGGTTGAGGCAAACTGGCGCCGGCCATCACCAGCACAATGAGCTTGTCTGTGGGGAGATTGAACTTCTCGAGTTCTTCCTCGCGATTGTAATCCGTATCGAACCCGGCGCGAATGGGGATGCCTGTAATGCGGATCTTTGCCTCGGGAACCTTGCGGGGGCGGAGTGTTTCGGCCATAAACTCGTTTGCCACACAGAATAGGTCGGTGTCCTTATGGGGCCACCAACCCTCGACCTCGTAATCGGTCGGTACGCAAATGACGGGATAGTCGATGCCCGTAATGACGCGTGCGCCGACGGCAACGTTGGCTGCCGTGATGTGCGTGGCGACCACGGCAATGGGCCTACGAGTCCGAACGTACTCGTTAAATGCGGGGAACATGATGCGCGACCATGCCGTGCCGCCGCCCCAAAGCAGGTGTCCGGTAAGGGTATAACGCCAGGTCAAGTCGTAAATTGGACGTGTAGCACCGGTAAACGAGGCAGCTGTTTTGTTGCCGTCGAATTGTATGCGTCCAAAATCGAGGATATCGAGCACTTCAATCTCAACATCCTCGGGGATGCCATTGGTGCCGCGGTTGAGGTCGAATGCCTGCGCAATCGCATTTGCGGCGGCCTTGTGGCCCGAGCCGACCGAGGCGTGCACGATGGTCACGAGAGGTTTTTGCTGAGCCAAGAGCGTGGTTTGTTCCGATTGGGGAGTGCTTTGCGTGGGCAGGGGAGCGTCATTGCCCATCTGCGTTTGATCCATCGATAAGTCCCCTTCATTTTAGTTTCGCAAGGAATCATTGTAGTGCATGAGTGTCACGTTCGTCTAAATTTGGGTATGAGCGCAAAGAACGCCAATCTTTCGACAGGAGGTCTCTTTATGACTACCCATCAGCCGATCGATGTTGCGATTATCGGCGGCGGGCCTGCGGGCTATGCTGCAGCCATTTATGCGGCGCGCGCTAACCTAACGACGACCGTGATTGAACAGGGCATGTCGGGAGGACAGATCGCCACAACCAATGAGGTCGAGAACTATCCGGGCATTCCGCTCTTAAGTGGTGCCGAACTCGGCGAGCGTTTTCAGCAACATGCAGAGGGCCTGGGGGCACAGGTTGCATGGAGCATGGTTACGGGTATCGATTACGATGCGGATGCGGCGTTGTTTACGGTCCATCATGATATGGGCGATACGCTGGCCTCGAGCGTTATCGCTTGCATGGGTGCCACGCCGCGATCTGCTGGTTTTGTTGGCGAGGATACGTATCGCGGTCGCGGCGTTTCGTATTGCGCGACGTGCGACGGCATGTTCTTTCGCGGTAAACAGGTCTTTGTCATCGGCGGCGGCAATGCTGCCTGCGAGGAAGCCCTGTTCTTGTCGGAAATCGCCAGCAGCGTGACCATCGTCTTGCGCCGCGATCAGTTCCGTGCCCCCGATGGCGTGGTTCAAAAGGTGCTCGCAAAAGATAATATTTCAGTTAGGTACCAAACTAGTATCGTGGAACTATCGGGCGAGGCCATGCCCATGACTATCACCTTTAAGGACAACGCTACAGGTGGCACTTATTCCGAGTCCTTTGATCCTGGTTCGTTTGGCATATTTGTCTTTGCTGGCACGCAGCCCCATACTGAGCTTGTAGAGCATCTGGTAAATCTGGCGCCCGACGGCGGTATTGTGACCGACGAATCGATGGCCACCCGCACGCCTGGCTTATTTGCTGCCGGCGATATCCGTTCCAAGCGTTTACGTCAAGTTGTGACTGCTGTTTCGGATGGAGCCATAGCCGCTACCAGCGCATATACTTTCTTACATGGATAAGTACGATAATATATCTTATGTAAGGTTGTTATCTTACTTAAACGTCCAGTATCAACGTTGCCTCAAGCTCGTTGCCGCTGGACGTTTTGTTGTGAAAAATACGAGCCAGCTATCCTTCGGTCTGACCCCAACCAAAGCCGACAATCATACCATTCATTGTGGTATGCAAAACTAGATAATCTAGAATACAATATGGAAAACGAACGGAGGCACCACATGAACCATGCTAAACACGTTATTCCTATGTCCGATACGTCGGCTAGCATTAGCCCAGAGGATATTCAGCCAACGGTGCTACCTGATGCATTTATCCAGTCTGATATAGTTCGCAAACTCAATACGCTCAGCTTGCCGCGCTATAATCAGTTGCCGAATGTGACGCTCTACCGTGATCAGGTCATTGAGTACATCGAACTGTGGATGGAACCGCTTTCGATTTGTTTGGAGCAGCCCGTTATTACGCCCTCCATGATCAACAACTACGTGAAGATCGGTCTGGTACCTGCTCCGGTAAAAAAGCAATATGGCCGCGAGCAGATTGCTCGCCTTATCGCCATCTGTATTTTTAAGCAGGTGCTGCCCATCGCTGCGGTACAGGCGCTCTTTAACATTCAACGCCTGAGCTATGATGCGCCGACCGCCTTTGACTATGTGGTCGACCAGCTCGAGGCATCGATTCGCGCGGCGTTCTCCATTGAGCAGGTTCCCGTAGCCGATACGGCTCATCAGGTCACGCGCGAGTCGCTGCTCGTGCGCAGCGCGGTTTCGTCTTTTGTATCGAAGGCGTATCTGATGAGCTACCTAAAGTTCAATGGGTTTAATAGTTAGCCGACGTACAACACGGGCGGGGCAAAGAGCCATCAGACACTTTGCCCCGCCCGTGTTTTTGTTTAGTTGGACTTTATCGGCCCGAAGCTACGCCCATGCCGTATCCGATAATGAGCCCGTTCATCTCGGCATAGTATGAATCTAGCCCGTTGCAGGGCATGATGATGGTCTTAGAGCCGGGCCAATGCTCCACAATGCGGCTGGCAAGTGCCTGGGCGCCCGCCTCATTCTCGACATGGTCGATGACGACTTCTCCACCGGTAAAGCCTTCGGCTTCCATGGTGTCGACGATCTTTCCAAGCATCTTCTTTTCGCCACGGGTGTGACCAACGAGCTTAATCTCCCCCGCCTCGCTTGCTGTACCTAAAACTCGAATGTTAAGTTTATTGGCGATAACCCCGGCTGCCTTGGGAATACGTCCGGCCTTGGCGAGATTTTCGTAATTGCACAGGCTAAATAGGATCTTGCTGTTCTGTTCCAGCTCATCAAAATAGCTGCAGGCTTCATCAAATGAAACGTCTGGATTGCTTGCGAGATAGCGGTCGAACAGCAAAAAGATCAGGTCCATTTTGCCGCCGGCTCCGCGCGAATTGACTAGATGAATCTGTCGGTTAGGATCCTCGGCAAGAACCAAATCGCGTGCCGTGGCGGCGGCGTTGTAGCTCCCCGATACGCCCTCCGAGATGGGCATGCAAATCGTTTTGTCGGCAAGCTTAAAGAGCTCGGTCCACTCGCCTACGCTCGGACAGGCGCTCGAAGAAGCGCTCGACTCCGCCTGCACGGTGCAATTGAGTTCGTGGACGTCGAGCGTGAGGTCATCGACAAACTCGCGCTCCCCCACTCGAATTTTGAGGGGTGCAAATGCAAAGATGGTATGGGGTGCGGTCGGTTGCCAATCGCGGAGGTTGCAGCTCGAATCGGAGATAAGTGCCCAGCTCATATGGGGTCCTTTCTATTTACTCAAGCCTAATTATAACCATCTTGCTGAACTCTGTTCTATATCTAGTATTCAGAACTAGATAAAAGCTCATTGAAGATGAGTTGATTGGCGGAGATAAAGAATGGGCCCCGCAGCGGAAAAGCCACGAGACCCATGTCGGATGCTGTGAAGTGTTACTTAATAGCGCACAAAAATATAGTCAGTCATACTATAACTAATGGGGGTAAGGATAACACCAGTGTTGTAGTTAGAAGCATGAATCATCTGGCCGTTTCCAACGTAAATGCCGGTATGACGCGAATTTACAACGACGTCTCCCGGTTGCGGATCGGTCACACGAGTCCAGCCCATAAACGTAACGGTGGTGCCCAAACGGCAATAACGACCGGTGAGGCAGTAGCTAACGAATCCCGAGCAGTCAAAGCTGTTCGGTCCAATGCCGCCCCAGGAATAAGCGCAACCAAGCTTGCTGTAGGCACGCGAAACAACGGTGCCGCCGTCAACGGACTGGCTCGGCGCAGAAGGGGTTGGAGCCGGAGCGGGTGTCGAGGGCTGCGGCGTGGGGGACGGAGCGGGCGTGGGAGCGGGCGCAGGCGTGTTGCCGCCGTTGTTGGTCGTACCGCCACCGTTGTTAGTGTTCTCAGTCGTGCCGGCGGTCTCGGTGTTCACGGTGGCCTTCTCGGCGGTGCTGGCGTTAATGCCGGCCTGCAGTGCGGCATTGGCCTCGGCCTCGGCGGCAAGCTCGGCCTGCAGCTGCGAGTCCAGGGAGTTCACAACGTTTTGAGCCTCGGTCTGCTGAGCGTTGAGCTCGTCGACCTTCTTTTGCGTGGCGGCAACGTTCTTCTCCTGCTCGGCCTGCTTGTCGGTGAGCTCCTGCTTAAGCTCCTTGA
>CATZRJ010000081.1 GCA_958423535.1 uncultured Collinsella sp. | reverse complement strand
TATACGGTGAATGAGCATGCTGTTCCTCCGGCATCGCAACGCCAAAAGCCCGCCGAGGCAAGCTCGGCGGGTCGTTCGTCAAAGTTCATTAACGTTTATGGTACCGCACGACCCCGTGGCCAAAAGCCAAAGCGACATCATGCCAAATGTTGCCCACAACGGTCTTGCTAGCGCGTTTTCCCAGCTTATTAATCCACTCTCCGCTTTTTGATTTGTTGTCTTCCGGCAGCGATTTACACCGTCCGCGCCCCCTGGCGAGCATTTCGAGCTGCAAAGCGCCTATAATTGATATTGCTTACGTATTCAATGTCACTTTTTGAGGAGGGGGGGGGGTAAAACAAATGGCCGATACTCCATCTTGTGCATTGTACGCCGGGCTTAAGTCACTCGGTCGCATCAACAACGGTAACGCCGCGCAAATTCTCATGGCCGGCAACGCCCGTTACGGTGGACGCCTCATCTCCGAACGCTTGACGGTCCCGTCGTTTATCTCGCGCGAAATCGTTCACGCTAAGCCCGGTGACCTTCCCGAGCTGCTTTTTGCACCCTTTGAACAAAGTGCGCGCCAGATACTCAACCTCATCATGCAAAACCGAGGCTCCGACCCCCAATCGCTGAGCAAGGTCGCTAAACGCTACATGGAGTCGTGTGTCCCAGACATGCAGGACGCCCTTACCAACTGCGGCGTCGACGGCATGCTCTTTAGAAACGGCGCTGAGCGCATCGAGACCGCTGACGATAGCGACATCAAAGATCGCCTCTACATCCATCTGGTCTTTTTTATCGTTACCGGCTGTCTTGGCGACCCCGCCCGCGCCATCGAATACACCGAGTCCTTTGTGTCCGACCAGATGCTCTCGACACTCGGCACGGTCGAGACGACCGTCACCTCGTTTTTCTCGACAACCGCACGCCCTACGGGAGATATTCGCCTGGGCCTGCTGCGCGTTGTGGGCAACTCGGCGCGTCCGCCGCTGCGCCCCCTATCCATGGATCCGACGGGCAGCATTATCGGATCGCTGACGGGCGACGAGAACGCCATCACCGACGTCGATTCCGACGTCTCGCGCCAGCACCTGCGTATTTGGCTCCAAGACGGACGCTGGCTTGCGCAGGGCCTCGACTCCACCAACGGATCGTTTTTGATCTCGGGCGTCGACCGCTGCCGACAGGCTATCGAACCGCCCAGACGCGAGCGCCCCGCCAACTTTGCCAACACCCCCGTCGAGATTCACAACGGAGATACGCTCTGCTTGGGCGCCACGACGCGCTTCTTGGTCATTCGCATCACAGACTAGCCCGCCCACACATCTTCGACGCAAAAGGTGCCGTTATTTGCATCAACCCATGCAAATAACGGCACCTTTTCGATTAAGACAACGGTTGCGCTACCTTTTCACTAACATTATCGCTATGCACTTTTTTCTCGAAAGGATCGCCCCGTGACGTACGACACGGATATGAATATCATCGCGTTGTCTCCCTTTGAACCAAACGCCATGTTTGCGACCACCGAAGACCCCGATACCATTCGCCGCTTTACCACCCTGTTGGATTGCGGAGCAGTCGGCGGAGGCTCCCACCATCTTCGCAAGGTCGCCAACACCGAGGGCGAGACCTTTGCGCTCAAGACGCTTTGGCCCCTCGGCAGTTGTGAGGAAAACGGCCCCGCTATCACCCCTTCAGACATCAAGACGCTTACCGAGGAATATCGCAACCTTGCAGCCGTCTCACTGTTGGGCGGCTTTCCCAAAACCTATGGCTACGGTTATACCGGCAACACGCCGGTCATCCTTATGGAGTGGATTGAAGGCCTGCCCCTTCGCGACGCCGCGGCAGAGCTAACCAACCCCGCCGAGGGCGGCCACATTCCCGCAAACACCGTCGCCGCAATCGGAAAACGCCTGGGAGAGATTCTCCTGGGTGCCCAAAAGCTCGATGCGCCGTTTGCGCACCGTGATATCTCCTTGCGCAATATCATCATTCGCACAACGCGCCGGCCCCTTGCCCAGCAGATTGCACACTGCAGTTTTGACCTTTGCCTGGTCGATCTGGGCAGCTCGAGCATCAAGCGCTCGGACCCCTCGTTTACCATGTCCACCGGCATCTGGCGCAACGGCACCCCCGAGTTCGCCCCGCCCGAGATGCTCTCCAACGACATCCCCGAGCTGGCGCCGCTGCGCACGTCGCCCAGCATCGATACATACGAGCTCTGCAGCGTGCTCTACACGCTCTATGCCGGCCACACGCCATATCGCCTAAACGAGCATATGGACCAGTCGCCCTACCTGTACAAGATCGAGCACGAGCCCGAGCCGCTCGAGGCGCGCTTACCCGGCGACCAAAAGCTTGTCGATGTCATTATGAGCGGCATCCATAACGAGCAGTCCCAGCGCGCGCCGTTGTCCACAATTGTCGGCAAGCTCGATGCCTGGATTAAAGACATCGATTTTGAGCCGCGTACGCCGCTGCCCACCCCGGTTGACTTTAGCCAACAACCGAAGCCTTCCGGCTCCGACAAGGCTCAGACGCGCCACCCTGTCATCTCGCGCCGCGCTCGCGCTCGGCGGCGTCTGCGTTGCCGGCATCGTAGCTTCTGCCCTTGCCACGGGGTGCTGGGGGCTCATCGACCTTGCGCACGGCATTAAGCCGTCACTCGACGATTACACCTGGGAAGAACTCGCCCTGATCTCCCGCAAAATACAAGAGACATCTTCCAACAAAAAGGCGCTCGAGATTGCCGAAACCTACCACCTGGTAAACAGCAAGCAGTCCCTCGAAAACGAGAACACCAAGACCGTCAGGCTTTCCGACGGGGTGACCAAGGCACAAGTCCAGATCGTGGGCTTTAAGGCAGACACGCTCACCGATGACGGCCTCCCCGCTGGCATCACCTTTATGTTCCGTACCCCCATCGCCATGCGCGCCGTAAATGACAGCGCCGCGATGGGTGGCTGGGAGCAATCGTCGCTTCGCGAATGGTTGGCGGACAAGGGCATGGCTACGCTGCCCGACGATCTCCGTAATCAGATCCGCCCGGTGCGAAAGCTTACCAACAACACCGGCGCCACTAAAGACGTCTCCAGCATCACTGCCACCGACGACATGCTCTGGCTGCCGTCCATGAGCGAGCTGTGCGGCTACCAAGCGCCCGAAACGTTCGCAGAAGGCTGCGAGTACCTTTCTGGCCTCTACAGCGGAGAAGGCGAGCAGTACCAGCTCTATCGCGAGCAGAGTGTGAGCGGTCAGACCACCAATGATGCCATGATCCGCACCGTCGCCGGCCAAAAGATCTGCTACTGGGAGCGCACCCCCAGCGCCGACTGCAGCGAAGGCGCCGACTCGACGTACTTTAACCGCGTTGGAAAAGACGGCGACGTGTTTAGCTGGGCAACGCCCGGAAACAAACCGGACCAAATGACCTATGCCCTGCCCGGCTTTTGCATCTAACACCTTCACCGGATACCAGAAAGGAGCCTCGCATCATGCGTGCGGAAACACCTTCCGAAGTGCTCTTTGATTTCCTTAAGTGCGACCTGCAGATCAATAATCGCGAAGCGGCGCGCATCTTGATTTCGGACAAGCCGATGGGCTCCAAACCGGCCCCACGGTTTCGCATTGCCGAAAAGACGTTTCTATCGCGACGCGTGGTGCACGTCGTTCCGGGTACCGACAAGATCGACCCCGAGATGTTTGCCGATTTTTCGCAGAGCGTCCAGAACTTGGCCGCCGCTGCAAAAGTCGGCAGCGACAGCGGCGTGGTGGCGTCCAACGCTCGCCAGCAAGCCATAGGGACCCGCGCCCTTGAGCGTATGGCAAAATCGCTCGATCACTGGGGGCTCGATGCCTCCATCCTGCGCAATATCTTTGACCGCATCGCCGTCACGCCGGGTCTCAAGCAAAGCGACCGGCGGCTTTTGGAGCTCCTTGCGCTAACGGTCTGCGGATGCCTGGCCGATCCCAATGCCGCCGCCTCCGAGGTCAAGGACTTTGCCATTACGCGACTATCCCAGACCTTTGGCACACTCGAGACCGCCAAGGCCGTCCAGGTGCAGGATACCAACCACAAGGTCAACGAGCCTCCTGCAAAACTGGGACTGCTCAGGCTTGCGAAAGACGGCTCGGCCTTGCCGCCGATCTATCCCTTGAGCCTCGATCCCGAGGGCACGGTTTTAGGCTCGTTCGCACACGACCGAAACAGTATCACCAACGTGGGTCCCGATGTATCCCGCCGGCACCTGCGCGTGGCGTTTTCCAACGACACATGGCTCGCAAGCGGCCTTCATTCCACTAATGGAACGGTGTTGGTGACACGCAACGGCGCAACCACCGTTATCGAAAAGCCACGCTCGCTGCGCACCGCCGATGACGAGGACAAGCAGATTCCCATCCACGACGGCGACCTGCTCAAGCTGGGCTCCTCGACCGAGTTTTTGGTGCTGAAGATCTCCTCAAACGTACGCGCGCTGGCCTAGGGCCGAGCTCGCCCAACAAGAATCAACGCAAAAGAGCGCCGCTGCACACATCGCAGCGGCGCTCTTTTATATGACGTGGGCATCTGAAATCGAACGCAGGGGGCCGACAATACTCACGCAAGATAACTAATACATAAAAAGCCGCGTGGGGGTCGGGTCCCCACGCGGCTAACAGGTTTGGGCTAATTAAGCCCGGAGGTAAACACTAGAAGTGATTAGTGCTCGCGACGCTTGGTCATGTACATGCCCACAGCGACAGCCACGGCGCCGGTAAGGGCAGCAGCGGAGGTCACAACAAAGGTCGGGTCACCAGTGGTAGGAAGGGCAGCGTCGTTCTTCTTGGCCTTAGCCTCGTCCTTCTTGTCAGCAGGAACCTGCTTCTTGCCATCATTCTTCTTCAAAGAATCGGACTTGGGGGTCTTAGCAGTGAAGAAGGCGTAGACAGTGGTGTCCTCGGTGATAGGAGTAGAGAAGTCAAACTTCTTGAAGGACTCCTTGGAAGAAGACCAGCCGACAAAGTTGAAGCCATCAACGGAAGGATCGCTGGGCTGAGCAACAGTCTTGCCGTCCTCAACCTCAACAGTGGTGGTGGAACCAGCAACATAGAAATTGACCTTGTGGGTCTGGACAGCAGGCGTCTCGTTCTTGGTCCACTGGGCGTAGAACGTCACGTGGTCGCCGCCGCCCTGGACGGGCTTGCTGAAGTCGACGGAATCTTTGCCCTCGGAGTCGTAGGTCCAGCCGGCGAAGGTGTAGCCCTCGCGGG
>CATZRJ010000080.1 GCA_958423535.1 uncultured Collinsella sp. | reverse complement strand
GGGTGCTTGGTTTTGGAAGTTCGCGAAGCCCACTTCCAAAACCAAGCACCCCGGCCCCGCCCTCGTTTGTGAACTTTTCCGCTGGGCGAGCGGGGCCTCGGACGTTTTTCCGGATGGGCTGTCGATACCCTTCGCTGTAGGGGTAGGCAATCCGCTCCAATGTTTCCAAATGAATACGCTGCGAGCCGAGGGGGACGATTCTCCCTGCAAACACTCTAGTATGCTAAAGTACCCAGAAGACTGGCGGAGCTATGCCGGTCTTCTGTTCTATATGAAGCACAGCATGAGGAGGCTTACCAGATGACGGCCACACCGTGGGGATTCCGGGACATATTGCCCGAGGAGGCTCAGGCGCGCGAAGAGATCGCGCTGACGGTGAAGGGCTGCTTTAGGGAGCATCATTACCTTCCGGTCGAGACGCCGCTGCTCGAGGACAAGGGTTTGCTTGAGGAGGGCGGCCGCATTGCGGACACGCCGTTTAAGCTCTTTGATGATGACGGTCGCCTGCTGGTGGTCCGTCCCGACAACACATTGCCGATCGTGCGCCTGGTTTCGACCCGCATGCGCGCGGCCGACCTGCCCCTGCGCCTTCGCTACGAGGCGCCGGTGGTTCGCGAGTGTCAACGCAATGCCGGCGGCTCGCGTCAGTTTACGCAGCTGGGCTTTGAGCTTATCGGTGCGGGCGATACCGCGGGCGATGTTGAGATTGTCTCGCTCGTTGCCGAGGCCGTGCGCGAGCTGGCACTTACCGATGCACGCATTATCGCAGGTAGCGTGCGTCCTTTTAAGGAATTGCTCGCGGCATGCGAGAATCGCCAGCTGGCTGCCGAGGCCCTGCGCTGTGTGCACGCCAACGACTTTGTTGGCCTCGATGCCCGCGTGGCTGCCAGCACCGAGTCTGATGCCGTCAAGGCCGCCATTAGCGAGCTGCCGCGCCTGCACGGTGGTGCCGAGGTACTCGACCGCGTGGATGCACTGCTGGAGGCCGCCGGCATCGCCGCGCCGCTCACGCGCGAACTGCGTGCCTTGGTTGAGGGCCTGGCACCTGAGGACGCCCAGGTACTGTCGTTCGACTTCTCCATCATGAACTCGTTTGATTACTACACGGGCCTGGTCTTTAAGGCCTATGCCGGCGGCCTGCCCGATCCGGTCGGTTCGGGCGGACGCTACGACTCCATCTTTACCGGTGCATTTGGCGATGGCATCGAGGTGCCGGCGGCGGGCTTCGCCTTTTCGCTCGAGCGTCTGGAGGCCGCGCGCACCTCGGCCGAGGATGTCGCTTTCGACGGCGATCACGCCGCGGGCCGTGGCGCCGAGGGCCCGCTGCGCATCGCCGTGCCCAAGGGCTCGCTTAAGGCCGACACGCTCGACGTGCTCGAGGCCGCGGGTCTGGACGTCTCTGAGCTGCGCGACCCCGGCCGTCACCTCATTGTGCGCGGTCGCGACACGCGTGCCGGCGAGTGCACGGTCGGCGATATCGAGTTTGTCATCGTGCGCCCCAGCGACGCTCCCGCTTTTGTGGGCTGTGGTGGTGCCGACTGCGGCATCTGCGGTTGGGATTCGCTTATCGAGGCAGACCTCAACCTGCTGCAGCTGGTCGATCTGGGCTACGGCCTGTGCACGTTTATTGAGGCGGAGCCCGCGTGGCGCGCCGGCCAGGCCGAGTGCAACTATGCCCGCCGCGGCTCGCTTCGCGTGGCAACCAAGTATCCGCGCATCGCGAGTGCCTGGTATGCCGAGCGCGGCGTGAACGCCGACATCGTTTCGCTGCACGGCAACATCGAACTGGGCCCCATCGTCGGCATGACCGATCGCATCGTGGATATTACCGCCACGGGTGCCACGCTGCGCGACAACGACCTGGTCATCACTGGCCGCATCATGGACTGCACGGCCCGCTTCTTTGTCAATCCGGGTGCCGCGCGCTTAGATCCGCGCGTGCGTAATCTGGCAGATCGCTTGGCGGCAGCTGTGAAGGACAAGCATTTTGAGCCCGTTGCGGGCTCGGCACAATAGCGCGAGAACGCACGGGCGCCCCAACGTCTGGGCTGCGGGCCGCCTGGCCTCTCGTTTTTCGAACACAACCTCGACCGATAGGGGATACCGATATGAGGACCATTAAGCTTGCTCCCGGTGAGCGTCTCGTTACCAACCAGCTCAACCGCAAGGGCGTGCTGCCGCAAAACATCGTCGACGCCGCCCGCGATATCGTGGCCAACGTGCGTGCCAACGGCGATGCCGCGGTGCGCGACTATTGCCAGCGCTTTGACGGCGTTGAGTTGCAGAGCTTCCGTCTGCCGCAAGAGCAGATCGATGCCGCGCTCGAAGGCCTCGACTCGGCCTTTGTCGCCGCGCTCGAGAAGGCCGCGCGTCAGATTCGCGAGTTCCACCAGCGCGAGGTCGAGCAGAGCTGGTTTACCACGCGTGCGGACGGCACGATGCTCGGCGTTAAGGTGACCCCGCTCGCGGCGGCCGGTATCTACGTGCCGGGCGGTCGCGCGCAGTATCCCTCCACGGTGCTCATGAATGCCATTCCCGCCAAGGTGGCCGGCGTCAAGCGCGTGGTCATGGTGACCCCGCCGCAAAAGGACGGCCTGATCAGCCCCTATACACTCGCCGCGGCAAAGCTCGGCGGCGTGGACGAGATCTATATGGTGGGCGGCGCTCAGGCTGTGGCCGCGCTGGCGTACGGCACCGAGACCATTCCGCGCGTCGATAAAATCACCGGTCCGGGCAACGCTTTTGTTGCCGCTGCCAAGCAGATTGTCTCGGGTGACGTGGGTATCGATATGGTCGCCGGCCCGTCCGAGGTCTGCGTGCTGGCCGATGCCACGGCCAAGCCCATGGTGGTCGCGGCAGACCTGATGGCGCAGGCCGAGCACGACCCGCTGGCAGCCTGCTATCTGGTGACCTGCGACGAGCAGTTTGCGCGCGAGGTCGAGGCGGGTATCGACATCCTGGTGGCGCAGTCCCCGCGTGCCGAGATCACGTGTGCCTCGCTCGATAACGAGGGCACTATCGTGGTAGCCGCCGACATGGCTGCCGCCGTCGAGGCGGTGAACACCGTGGCGCCCGAGCACCTGGAGCTGCACTGCAAGGACGCGATGGGCCTGCTCGGCGGTATTCGCAACGCCGGCGCCATCTTTGTGGGCGCTTGGAGTTCCGAGCCGCTCGGCGATTATGTTGCCGGCCCCAATCACACGCTGCCGACCGGCGGTACGGCCATGTTCTCCAATCCGCTTTCGGTCGAAGAGTTCGTCAAACGCTCGAGCGTCATTTGCTATACGCCCGAGGGCCTGCTCTCCGACGCTCCTGCTACGCAGCGTCTGGCCGAGGCCGAGGGTCTGTGGGCACACGCGCTTTCCGCCGCTCTGCGTCGCCGCGTGCTGGAGCAGGGCGAGGATGCCGTGAGCGCCGAGTCGCTGGTCGCGGCCGACCTGACCAAGGTCGCCTGGCCGGGCGATGCCGTGACGACGGTTGCCGAGGGCGTGGACCTGACGGCGGCTGCGGGCGGTGCCGCTAACCCGGCCGGCGAGGAGGCCTAAAATGGCCGAACTCACGCCCCGCATGAAGGAGCTCGTCCAGCCCTACTTAGCCGGTATTGAGCCCTACGATCCCAACTTTACGCCTACGCGCATCAATCTTTCGGCCAATGAGAATACCTATCCCGTGCCGGCTGGCGTGCGCAAGGCGGTCGACGCGGCCCTGGCTGCCACGCCGCTCAACCGCTATCCCGATCCCATGTCGAACGACCTGCGCGACGAGCTTGCTGCCTGGCATGGTGTGGCTCGCGAGAACATCTGCGTGGGCAACGGCGGCGACGAGCTGCTCTATAACTACCTGCTGGCGTTTGGCGGCGCGGGGCGGACCCTGCTCAACTGTCCGCCGTGCTTTAGCGAGTATGCGTTCTTTGCGTCGCTCTGTCAGACCGAGGTGCGCGACGTGCGGCGCGACCCGGCGACCTTTGAGCTCGACCAGGCTGCCGTGCTTGCAGCGGCGCCCGAGTGCAGCCTGGCGATCGTGACCTCGCCCAATAACCCCACGGGCGACGTGGCGCAGCTCAACTTTGTCGCGGCCCTGTGCGATGCCTGCCCCGGCATGGTGATGGTCGACGAGGCCTACGTTGAGTTTGCCGACGATTCGTTTGGCGCGGCCACCACGGCGCAGGGGCTTATCGCCGAGCATCCCAATCTGGTGATTCTGCATACGCTGTCCAAGGCGTTTGGCGCCGCCGGCACGCGTCTGGGCTACGTGATCGCGGCGCCCGAGGTTATCGACGTGTTCGCGGCGATTCGTCAGATCTATTCGGTTAATGTGCTGAGCCAGGCGGCGGCGCTTGCCTGCGTGCGTGCCCGCGATGCGTACGCGCCCGTGGTGGCACAGGTTGCATCCGAGCGCGAGCGCGAGCTGGCCGCCCTGCGCGCGATGGCTGCCGAGGGCCTGCCCGTGGAGGCATGGCCGAGCGCGGCGAACTTTGTGCTCGTGCGTACGCCACATGCCACGCGCGTGCGCGAGCGTCTGCGCGACGAGTATTCGATTTTGGTGCGCGACTTTAGCTACGCGCCGGGGCTTGCGGACTGTCTGCGCATTACCGTGGGTACCCCGCGGGAAAATGATGAGGTGCTGGCTGCGTTTGCAGCGCTGGTGAAGGAGGAGATGTAGATGGGCCGTTATGCCGAGGTGACCCGCAAGACGGGTGAGACCGACATTGTCGTCAAGATTGACCTGGACGGGAGCGGCGTGTGCGATATCTCGACCGGCGTACCGTTTTTCGACCATATGCTCAACGCGTTTGGCCGCCATGGCCTGTTTGATTTGACGGTACACGCGGTGGGCGACGTTGAGGTCGACGCACATCATACCGTCGAGGACACGGGCATTGTGCTGGGCGAGGCGTTTTGCCAAGCGCTGGGCGACAAGGCGGGTATTACGCGCTTTGCCGACGCGGCGATCGCCATGGACGAGACGCTCGTGATGGCCGCCGTGGATATCTCGGGCCGCGGGCAGGCCTATTGCGAGCTGCCCGTGCCGACCGAGCGCGTGGGCGGCTTCGATACCGAGCTGGCCGTTGAGTTCTTCTATGCCTTTGCGCGCGATGCCAAGCTCACGTTGCATATGCGCGAGCTGGCGGGCAGCAACTCGCATCACATTATCGAGGCCGCCTTTAAGGCCGTGGGCCGCACGATGCGCCGCGCCTGCGAGCTCGATCCCCGCGTGCAGGGCATTCCCAGCACCAAGGGCTCGCTGTAACCTGCCAAAAAAGGACAGGTTTTGAATGAGATAAGGGAGGGTCGCGTGGGCGAACCGAGGATCGTGGTGGTCGACTACCACAAGGGCAACTTGTCGAGCGTCGTGCGCGGGCTT
>CATZRJ010000079.1 GCA_958423535.1 uncultured Collinsella sp. | reverse complement strand
CAAGGTTAAAGTACGTGTGGTTGGTCATGGACACGTACGTGGCGCGGTCGCTCTCGCAGCCGTATTCGATACGGAAGTGGCCGGTGCGCGTCACGGTAAACACGGCCGTAAAGGTGCGGTTGCCGGGAAGGCCCAGCTCACCGTCCTCAAGCGAGGTGGTCATGCGCACGGCATTGTGAGTCTCGTCGAGCTTAACGTCCCATACGCGCTTGTGCAGACCATGCTCAAGATCGCTGTGCAGGTTGTTGGCGCCCTCGTTGGCGGGCATATGCCAGTCCGTGCCGGCGATGGTGATCGTGGCGCCCGCGGTGCGGTTGGCCACGGGGCCGATGGTCGCGCCAAAGCAGGCGGGGTTGTCAAAGTAATCCTCGAGCTTATCGAAGCCCAGCACCACATCGCGCACGTTGCCGGGAATGTCGGGCACGTCGATGCCAAGCACGGTGGCGCCATAGTCCATAATGCGAGCGCAGATCTCGGGCCCGTTGAGGGTGTAACGATGAACGGGGGTACCGCACGGCGCGGTGCCGAAAAGCTCGGAAGTGATCATTTGGTTCCTAACATCGAGGTATTTCCGACAAACTGTAGCGCGAACAGGCGAGATTATCACTACACCCCACTAAAGCAGGGGGTATTTTTCTCAAAAAAGTGATGATTGGAGCTGTGCGGGCGTTCATTTTTGACGCGAACGAGTCTGATACAATTTGTTCGTTACTGTTTGAATGATATGCGCGCAAAGAACGGCGAGGATTCATCGTGATTAAGGCAGAGCGACAGGATAAGGTTCGTCAGCTGCTCGATGAGCAGGGCACGGTCTCGGTCAAGGAGATTTCGGATGCGTTAGGTGTCTCGGATATGACGATCCGCCGCGACCTCGAAGAACTTGCGAGCCTGGGCGAGATTGAACGCGTGCACGGAGGAGCCCGTAGTGCACAGGGCCGTCCCCACGCTATGTTGCGCCACGAGTATTCGCACAGCGAAAAGCGCACCAAGCATGCCGAGGAAAAGCTGCAGATCGCGCGCCGCGCCGTGGAGCTCATCGAGGAGGGCTCGACCATCTTTTTGGGCACGGGCACTACGGTGGAGCAGATGGCCTCGATGCTGCCGGCGTTTCGCCTGCGCATCGTGACTAATTCGCTTTCGGTGTTTAACCTGCTCGAGGCGCGCGAAGACTGCGACCTGTGCCTCGTGGGCGGCATGTATCGCCGCCGCACCGCCGCTTTTGTGGGGCCAACGGCCGAGGATACCCTGCGTGCGCTGGGTATCGATGCAGCGTTTATCGGCGCCAACGGCATTTTGGACGGCGACGTGTCCACGTCTAACATGGAAGAGGGCCGTATCCAGCAGCTCGCTTTTAGTAAGGCAGACTCGCGCTATCTGATCGCCGATTCCAGCAAGATCGGCAAGCGCGACTTCTACACCTTCTGCCGTCTGGACAGCCTGGACGCCGTGGTGTGCGAGCCGGGCATCGCCGCCGAAGATCGTGCCGCCATCGAGGAGCATACGCAGGTCATTTGCTAGCTAGCGCTACGGGATTGCCAACGGGCGATGCGGGAGGACTTTTACCTCCTGTCATTGTGGAAACCAGCGCGTCAGCGCTACGCGATATGACGCGCAAATGAGGACTCCACTATCAAATTGTCTCAACCTGTAACAGGTAGGGGTGAAACCACCAACCAGATGTTACAGATTGAGACAATTCGGCGGGGCCTACCTTGTTTGTCTCGATCTGTAACGGTTAGGACTTAAAAACTCGGCTACGTGTTACAGATCGAGACAAAAGAAAAAGAACATTAGGACTTGAAAATAAAGTTTTGATAAGGGATTCGCCCAGTTAAGACGGTGCGGCAGACAATTGAGATTAGTTTGCCTCCGGAGTCGTAAGCATAATGAGTCAGTTCGATGACCGGAAGTTTTGCAACACCATAATTACTGGCTTCGGAATCGCTAAGCAGACGTGCTCTATAGCTTTCCCTAACAGATTGGATAGACTTGGACAAGTCGTCCATGATTCTGCTAAATGCCTGAAAATCTAACTGGTTATTCGGAACGCGCGACTTTGAAATGAAGAACGTATCAGCGCCTATGAAGCTGCCTTCAAGTTCGTAGGTCAATTCAAGACGCTGAATTTCATCGCGACTTTGACATCCAAATTGTTGGAGCATCATTACGGAAATTGGACGACCTGATGTGAGGCCGCCGAAATGTTTGGTGATGGCATCCGGATCAACGCCATCGCAATGGCTTGCAAAGTCAAAGTCTAAAAGTGAATTGAGCTCGCTAACGCGTTTCGGTGCAACAAACGATCCCTTACCTTGGATTCGATAGATACTTCCACGACGCTCCAGCTCACTCATGGCAAGTCGGACGGTTGTTCTGCTTACGGCGTATTCGTCGCAGAGTTCCATTTCTGTTGGAAGTTTATCGTCTGCTTGATATTCATCGACGATCTGCTTGAGCAGCGCGTCGGTGAGCTGTAAATAGAGTGGCCGTTTTTCGTGTGTATCGAGCATTAGAGCCTCAGTTTGCATGTTGGTTATACCTGATGGTTGCCTCAGTCGGGATGTAACGTGGGCAAGGTAACCTTAACGTATCACAGAGCGGCTCAGCATGACGATCTGATGCCTGTATCCACGAAGGGCTTGTCCGAGCGTGAAGATATTCTGGGGCAGGCAAATACCGTTCATGGAGTCCCCGATATGTTGGAGGTCAGCGCCGGCTGCTTTTGCTGCAAGGCCTATTTTCTTAATGGTCTCGCTGTCGCAGGAGTCTTGACTCGTCCCGTTCGCCGCCATGACGAGAACCTTCTCTTCAATTGACTTGCCTACGTTGTGGGATCGTACAAAGTCTACGATGGCGCGCAGGTCTGCTTCTTGGAAGCAAGGGACGGTGTAGGGGGCTGGCACGAGAAGGATATCGACGCCGAGGTCAACAAACTTGCGCGCAATTTCGAGCGTCATGACAGGTTCCGCAACGCCCGCTCCATGCATTTTTCCGGCTATGACCAGGCCATTGAAATGCTCTTTGGAGAGTTTAATCGAATGGGCGATTGCATCGTTGGAGACGCCGGTTCCAGGGTTGCCCGTCAGGCAGATAAAATCAAATCCGAGTTCGTTAGCCTTTTCTAAGGTCTTGGGAGAGACGCGACGACCCATGGGGATTTCCGTTCGGGATTCAGACATCTCTGCCTCGTTATCAACTGGCTCCAGATTGACGCCAATGGGCCTTCCGCATGCTCGCTTCACCCAAGTGACCGGGTTTTCATTGAGATCATCTGGAATACCGGCAATAACTGGATCGAACACATCGAGCGCGTTAAACAGAAGCAGGTCGGCACCTGCGGCACGTTCGATTTCTGCATTAGTAACGCCGCCGAGAAATTGGGAAGAGGGTACGTTTTCCGCCATGATGGTACGTCCCTCGGAAGCCAGAATTGCCTGTTTTAGATCCATGGGTGACGTGGCGGCAAAATCGGATGCGGACATGTTCAGTAATCGTTTGGGCATTGTTACTTCCTTTGACTAGAACGACAGGCTTGTGACATTGTCTCTAATATTGTTACAACAATATATTCAATATGTTATATCCAATCGGTGAACGGTTGCAAACTTATTGTACTGCTCGAAAAAAATAGCCTTTAGCTGGGAAAACATTATATTAATCAACTACCGTTCACCGAATAAGTATTTGAATTCTTGACATATCGACAAAGCGGAAAAAGAATTGGTTATGACAAATCGCGCAAATGATATTACATTTCGCACAAGAACGTATTCACTTACATAAGTGGATACAAACGGGGACGACGACGGTTGAGTCCGGATAAATCGTTGTGTGCCCGGGAATCATGAAAGGATGTGTTATGGACGCTATCGTCAAATTCCTTGAAAAACACCAGCCCCTCTTCGACAAAATCTCGAGGAACATTTATCTGGTGGCGATTAAGGATGGCTTTCTCTCGAATATGCCAATTGTGCTGTTCTCGAGCCTGTTCCTTCTTCTTTCGACGCTCCCTGCCTATGTAGGCATCACGCTTCCGTCTGAGGTGCTGGATTTCTTCAATAAAATCTATGCATATACCATGGGACTTCTTGGCATTATGGTGGCCGGCACCACGGCGAGCTCACTTGCCATGTCGATGAACCGTCGCATGCCTTCGGGTAAATCTCTCAACCCCACCTCGTGCATGGTTTGTGCCATGTGCGGCATGCTCTTGCTATCGGTGACGAACGATGTTGTCTCGATTGGCGGAGCAGATACATCTGTTTTTGAAACCGGCTATATGGGAACCAAGGGTTTTCTCGCTGCGTTCGTAGCCGCATTCTTGACCGTTAATATCTATAAGGTGTGCATTAGCCATAATGTGACGATCAAGCTTCCCAAAGAGGTCCCTGGCTCTATTGCGCAGAGTTTTCGCGATATCTTTGCATTTGGGTTTTCGATCCTTGCGTGCGCTTTTATCGATCTTGCGAGCCGCAAGCTGCTTGCTGTGCCGTTCGCCAATTTGGTATCCGCTCTCATCTCGCCGCTGTTCTCCGCGGTTGACACCTATCCTGGCATGGCGCTTATCGAAGGCGCGGTCGCGCTTTTCCAATTTATGGGTATCCACGGTGCTTCGGTTGTCATGAGTCCGATCAATGCTGCGCTCTACGGCAATACCGTTACCAATCTTGAGGTTTTCCAAGCAGGTGGACACCCGTCAATTGCTCTCACGCAGGACTTTACAAGCTTCATCGGCGGTCTGGGCGGTTCTGGCTGCACGTTCATCGTTCCTATTATCCTGATCATGTTTATGCGCTCCAAGCAGCTTAAAGCCATGGGCAAGGCATCGATTATCCCGGTGATTTTTGGAGTTAACGAGCCCGTTATCTTCGGTATGCCGATTGTTCTCAATCCCTATATGTTCGTGCCCTTCCTAGTGGCTCCTATGGTCAACGCCATTATCGGTAAATTTTTCATTGACGTCATTGGAATGAACGCCCCCATGTATACCATGCCGTGGGCGCTTCCCGGCCCAATTGGTGCGTTCCTCACCACGGGTCTCGATCTGCGTTCTCTCGTATTGATGGCAGTGCTGTTGGTCGTTGACTTTGTGATTTACTATCCGTTCTGCAAGGCGTATGACCATCAGCTTTGTTTGGAAGAGTCTGCAAAGGAGACTGCAGGAAACTCGGATGCAGATGCTATTGCCGCACAGGAAAATGTCGCAAAAGCTCTCGAGGCGGTAAAGGACAAGGCGGAGCAGATCCGCGTGCTTGTGCTTTGCCAGGGTGCCGGCACTTCGACTCTCTTGGCAAATGCTCTTCGCGAAGGTGCCGCTGCTAAGGGTATCGATCTGGTTTCTCAGTCCGGTGCGTACGGAAGCCACTATGAGACGATGGATCAGTACAACGTGATTGTTCTGGCGCCCCAGGCACGCATGTACTATGACGCTATGAAGGCCGATACCGATCGCCTTGGAATTAAACTGCTCACCACAAGGGGCAAGGAGTATATCGACCTTACCAACGATCCCGAAGGCGCAATTGACTGGATCGTTCAGGAGCTGGCCAAATAGTGGATGCACTCCGTCGTTGATTCGTCGGTGTATAGTACGGCCCCGCAGCTTATTGAGCTGCGGGGCCGTATTTCGTTGAGTATCAAGTTGAGACAATGAGCGCAACCGACGTGAGATCGCATTGGCGCTCTCCGAGTCACCGACAAGCTGACTTCCAGGCTTATAGGACAAAATGTGTGTCCCGATAGAACATCCGTTTCCATCCATT
>CATZRJ010000078.1 GCA_958423535.1 uncultured Collinsella sp. | reverse complement strand
TTAACGAGCCGCCAAGATGGCGTCGATGAGCGTCAGTACGCCCCCGTCGTTGTTGCTCGGAATGCGCCACTTGGCATGTGCGTTCATGTGCTCCTCGGCATTGTCCACGATAAAGCTATGCCCGACGCGCTCGAGCATGGGGATGTCGTTGTAGGTATCGCCCACGGCGGCGGCATCGGCAATATCGATGCCCAGGTGCTCGCACAGGTGCGCGACGCCGGCGCCCTTGTCGACGCCCAGGTTCATAAAGTCGATCCACTCGCGCCCGGCGTTGGTGACGTAGAGCTTGTCCGAGAACTCGGGGCTATAGGTCTCGCGGAATGCGGGCTCGGCATCATAGGCGGGGAAGAAGATCGAGATCTTGTTGGACTCGATATCAATGCCCTCAAAGCTGTCGACGTAGTTGATTGTGTTGTAGTAGACGCTGATCTCGTCGTGGTATTGATGGTCGCGGGCAAGCACGTAAAACTCGTCGAAGCAGCACAGGACGGGGACGGCGCGCGGATCCTCCGAGGCGCGGCTCAAGACCTGCTGATACAGCTCCACGTCGATATTGCTCTTATAGATATAGCTGCCGCGATAGATCACGCACGCTCCGTTGTCGGGACAAAAGGCGAGGCGGTTCTTGATGCCCTCGAACATCTCTTCGAGCTTGGGGGCGGGACGTCCGCTGGCGGGGCAGAATACGATGCCGGCTTCGGCGAGCTTGTCCAGGCGTTCGTCGAGGCCTTGCGGCAGCACGCGCTCGTCGGTCAGCAGTGTCTTGTCCATGTCGACGGCGATGAGCTTAATGTTTCCGATATTGGCGTCCGATTCGTAAGTTTGCATAAAAGCGAGCCTTTCGTTTCGAGATTGTTTCAGACGTTATAACCATCAACTCGTAGTCGGCCGTATTTTCGCAGGAACGGAGTGTATTTGCACCACGCTTCACAAACTAATGAAAAAACTTTTCAGAGATTTGAATTTGTCGCTTGTGCTGCTGGCACTTTAGCGTAATATAGCGAACATCGAAAACGGAGACGGAAAAACAACCGCTTACCGAGGAAAAGGTACCGTTTACGATATTAGAATTGCGCCCGGCGATACGTGAAAGGAGAGGCAGATGCAGTTCGTAAAGATCATCACCACTGCAGACAATGCCATCCGACGCCAGCGCGCAATTTCCCGACGACGATAACAATCGTCTCTGTTCGCATGGGGCGAATTGCCTCAACAGAGTCATTTTGAGGTCGTTGGGTTTTAGCACGACATTGCTGCATGTTTCTAGGGCATGTATGTGCTGATTTTTGCTATTTAACCTGATATTGCACGGTATGTGACCTTGAAATGACTTGCAACTGACCGATGTTCTAACTAGCTACCAAGGGCGAAAGGAAACAGCCATGAGCAAGGAAAAAGTCGTTCTCGCATATTCCGGTGGTCTTGATACATCCGTATGTGTCAAGTGGCTCCAGGACGAGAAGAATCTCGATGTCGTTTGCGTCTGCGGCAATGTGGGCCAGGAGGAGACCGGCCTGGATGCTAAGAAGCAGAAGGCGCTTGACCTGGGCGTTCTTGATTGCCAGGTGCTCGACCTGCGCGACGAGTTCTCCGATGAGTTCCTGACCAAGGCCATCGCCGCAAACTCCATGTACGAGAACAAGTACCCGCTGCTCTCCGCCCTGTCTCGCCCGCTGCTCGCCAAGAAGCTTGTCGAGGTCGCCCACGAGTTCGGCGCGACCTACGTCGCCCACGGCTGCACCGGCAAGGGTAACGACCAGGTTCGTTTTGAGGCTGCCGTCAAGGCCCTCGACCCCGAGCTTAAGGTTATCGCCCCGGTTCGCGAGTGGGATTTGAAGTGCCGTCCCGACGAGGTCGCCTATGCTCACGCCCACAACGTGCCGGTTCCCGAGGGTGCCAACGACAACCCCTATTCCATCGACGACAACCTGTGGGGTCGTGCCATCGAGTGCGGCCACCTGGAGGATCCCTGGAACGAGCCGCTCGATGACGCTTGGGTTATGACCAAGAATCCCGAGGACACGCCCGACACCCCGACCTACACCGAGATCGAGTTTGAGGCCGGCAAGCCCGTCGCCGTCGACGGCAAGAAGATGAAGCTCTCCGAGATCGTCATCGCCCTCAACAAGATCTCCGGCGACAACGGCTTTGGCCGTCTCGATCTGGTCGAGGATCGTCTGGTGGGCCTCAAGAGCCGCGAGTGCTACGAGGTTCCCGGCGCACTGACGCTTATCACCGCCCACAAGGCACTCGAGGACATCTGCGTCGAGGGCGACCTGCTCAAGACCAAGATCAAGCTCGAGCAGGATTGGGCCACCGCCGTGTATAACGGCCAGTGGTACAGCCCGCTCAAGAATGCGCTCGATGCCTTTATGGCCGATACCCAGAAGTTCGTGACCGGCACCGTCCGACTGAAGTTCTTTAAGGGCAACTGCCATGTAGTCGGCCGCAAGAGCCCGTTTAGCCTGTATGACTATGGTCTGGCCACCTATGACCGCGACACCACGTTTGACGAGAAGGCCAGCGCCGGCTTTATCGAGATCGATACGCTGTCGCTCAAGACGTGGGCTAAGGTCCAGGGTCCCAGCTCTGCCGCAGCCCAGGCTTAAGTCTTCCTTTCCTTGGTATCCGCGCGGCCCATCCGCGTGATACATAACGGGCGCATGGGGTCCCTACCTTTCGTTATGCTTGCTGACACTTCTTAACATCGGTGGCCCCTACGTTCCGCCCGCATATATGATGCCGCGACTGCGGCTGAGTCCGAGCCCCGCCGGGGTTGTCCGGCGGGGCTCCTTCTATCAATTTGGCGGCTCTGCGCCTATATATATGAGGAGTATCCATTATGTTCAATGCTATTGCGCATGCTTTGCTTGCCCTCGCGCCCGAGATCGATGCCGCAAAGGTCGAGGACGTCCCCATGAGCCTGAAGACCTGGATCGATGGTTCGCAGGGCAACATCCGGAGGGAGACGTTGGGTGCCAAGTGCATGGTGCGTCGCTTCTTTGCAAATTAGCTATATGGCCTCGCGCACGGTGGGGAATATGCAAAACTAGCGGTTGAAAAATCGCTTTAGCGATATGGCGCATTGCTTTGGTCGCTTGTTTTGGTATTTGGAGAAAGGGGACGGTTCCATGGCTCTTTGGGGCGGTCGTTTTGAGGCAGGCGTGGCCGAGGTCACGCAGGAGTTTGGCGCGTCGCTGCCGGTCGACAAACATCTCTATAAGCAGGATATCGCCGGCTCTAAGGCGCATGCCAAGATGCTGGCGGCTCAGGGCATCATCAGTGCCGAGGACGAGCATGCGATTGCCGAGGGCCTGACCGGAATCGAACAGGATATCGATGCCGGCAACTTTACCTTCGACATCAACGACGAGGACATTCATATGTCCATCGAAAGCGAGCTGACGCGCCGCATCGGCGAGGCCGGTAAGCGCCTGCATACCGGACGTTCGCGCAACGACCAGGTGGCGACCGATACGCGCTTGGGCGTCAAGGCGCTGGCCAAGGAGCTCATGGAGGCCAATCTTGAGCTGCGCCACGTGCTGGTGGATGCGGCCAAACAGTACGACAAGGTGATTCTGCCGGGCTACACGCACATGCAGCATGCTCAGCCCGTGCTGCTGTCGCATCATCTGCTGGCGTATTCTTGGATGTTCGCGCGCGACTTTACACGCCTGAAGGCCGCCTTTGATGCTGCCGACAACTGCCCGTTGGGTGCTGCCGCGCTTGCCGGTACGAGCTATCCGCTCGATCGTCAGATGACGGCCGCCGAACTTGGTTTTGCGGGCGTGATCCCCAACTCGCTCGATGCGGTTTCCGACCGTGATTTCCTCCTCGACCTGCATTACGCCTGCTCCGTCATGGCGATGCACTTGTCGCGTCTTTCCGAGGAGATCGTGCTGTGGTCGAGCTCCGAATTTGGCTTTATCACGCTTTCCGACTCCTACTCCACCGGCTCGTCCATCATGCCGCAGAAGAAGAATCCCGACTTTGCCGAGCTTATCCGCGGCAAAAGCGGCCGTGTGTATGGCAACCTGGTGCAGCTGCTCGTGACCATGAAGGGCCTGCCGCTTGCTTACAACAAGGACTTGCAGGAGGACAAGGGGGGCGCGCTCGACACTGCCCATACGCTCATGCAGTGCCTGTCCGTTATGGCCGGTATGATTTCGACTTGGACCGTCAACGAGGATGCCATGGCGCGCGAGTGCGGCGTGGGGCACCTTGCCGCCACCGATGTTGCCGATTACCTGGCCAAGCGCGGTCTGCCGTTCCGCGAGGCACATGCCGTGGTGGGCCATCTGGTCCTGATGTGCGAGAAGCGCGGCTGCAATCTTGAGGACCTGCCGTTTGAGGTGTTCCAGGAGGCAAGCCCGCTCTTTGAGCACGATATTACCGAGGCGCTCGACATCCCGTCGATTGTCGCCGCGCGCACGACCGAGGGCGGCACCGCCCCTGCCGCCGTTGCCGTGCAGCTGCAGCGTGCAAAGGCGCAGCTCGTGGCCGACGAGGGCGTGTTTGGATCGCTGACTAAGGTCGTCGAGATGGGCCACGGGGCAAAGTAAGGGTTTGGCTGAAGCGGCTTTGGCCATGTATTGATAAATCGTTTTTGCTTTGCGGGCGCCTGCTGATGCGGGCGTCCGTATTTTGTTGCCATGGGGGAGGGGCTTGTCGAGAACTTCTGTAGGACCTTTGGGCAGGTTGTGAAGGGGGTGCGTTCACGGGCGGCAACCGACCGTCCGCTCGGTTCGATGTGGTTGATGGGCGGTCAGATGGTACTCTAGTCGGGCTTCGAAACAGAAGTGACACATATGGAGCGCTTTAATAAATTGTAGCGATTCAATAAACAGCTTTTTGTTTAACTGCAGCTAAAACTCTGTTACGATGCAGTCCAGGCGGGTGCCGGAATGGGACTTGGGCACGCGCGAACCTACTTGAAAGGCTACTTTTATGGCTATCGAGAAGACCTTCATCATGATTAAGCCCGACGCCGTGCGCGATCGCAAGATCGGCGAGATCGTTGCTCGCATTGAGCGCAGCGGCCTTGTCATCGAGCGCATGGAGATGACCACGCTCGAGCGCGCAACCGTCGAGGAGCACTACGCCCATCTGGCCGACAAGCCCTTCTTTGGCGGTCTCTGCGACTTTATGACGAGCGGTCCGGTCGTCAAGATGGTCGTTTCCGGTCTCTCCGCTGTCTCCAAGATGCGCACACTCATGGGCGCTACCAACCCGCTTGACGCTGCTCCTGGTACCATCCGCGGCGACTTTGCCGTCGATGTTAACGCCAACGTGATCCACGGCTCCGACTGCCTGGAGAACGCCGAAATCGAGATTAAGCGCTTCTTTGGCTAAACCAGCTTTGACTCCTTAAAGCTGTTAGCGTGTGGCTTGGGCGCCGCGGAACTTCATCCGCGGCGCTCTTTTTATTCAAAAAGCTACTAAGAAGGGGCCCGCTCGGACATGTGCTCCGAGCGGGCCCCTTGCTGTTGGCATGTGGCGCTGAGCGGCTTAGGCCTCGTCGACGACCTTAAGGCCGCGGGTCTGGTCGATTTCGTTGAGGAGATTGACGCGACGCTCGTGGCGGCCGCCCTCAAACTCGGCGTCGAGCCACTCATCGACGATCATCTTGGCGAGCTCGGAGCCCACGACGCGGGCGCCAAAGGCGAGCACGTTGGTGTTGTTGTGCATGCGGGAGAGCTTGGCGCTAAAGGGCTCGGAGCAAACGACAGCGCGCACGCCCTCGACCTTGTTGGCAGCGAGGCTAATGCCAACGCCAGTGCCGCAGATCAGGATGCCCAGGTCGACGTCGCCGTTAGCCACAGCCTTACCCACCTTGTAACCGGCGATGGGGTAGTCAAAGCTCTCGGAGGTGTCGGTGCCAAAGTTCACGACCTCGCAGCCGCGCTCCTTCAGGTGCTCGGA
>CATZRJ010000077.1 GCA_958423535.1 uncultured Collinsella sp. | reverse complement strand
CACAACAAAGGACAGCGTCTCCCTGGAAAACTCCGTGCTTATCTGAGATTCTACACGGTTTATTAATAGGTGTTACTTACTCCGCAAACGGTAGCTATACGCGATAAACGGTAGTTCGCTGCGGCAACTGCAACACATTTCGCCCAGCAAGTCCAATCGTGCTCCACGCACGGTTAATGCGCGAGGCGGTAGAACTCCATCGACGCCGCACCTTCGGCATGCAACCCCATCGCCGGAACCGCCGGCGAATAGGTACGGCTCGTAAGTGCCGCCTCGCCGCCATTTGCAAAAATCTCGACCATCGTAGTGTCCGAAAGCACGCGCAGGTCGCGAAGCTCGCTGAGCTCGATCGACCTTTGGTCGCGCCCATAGCCTTCGTCACCCATGTCGAGGGTAAGCATCCCGTCCGCATAACGTACAAAGACACCCTTGCGGATTTCGAGCTCGACCATCTTGGCGCCCTCGCAGGAAACCACAAGATCAAACAGGCGGCCCGGCTCCTCGACGGTCTCTCCGCCTACAGTACGAACGCAGCCGCCGCGCATCCTCTCAATCTCGTACGCCGGCTGCTGGCAGAGCTTACCATCGCGTATGCTCAGCTCTCGCGGCACCGTCAACGCGCACTGCCACCCGCGCGCCACCGTCGGGTTTTCTGCCGTCGCGTCGGGGCAACCCGACCATCCGATCATCAAACGCCGGCCTGCAGCATCCTCAAAGGACTGCGGAGCATAGAAATCAAAACCGGCATCGACCATCGGGGGCATGCCCTGCCTGACGATTTTAAAGCTCGGCGCCTCCCAATCGGCCTCGATGGAGAACCACACGCACTGATGTGGATTGCGGTAACGCCAACCATCGGCAGGCACACCCTGCGGACAGCAAACGAGAATAAGCTCACCATCGAGCTCAAACAGATCAGGACACTCCCACATAAAACCAAACTTCTCGCCTAGCTCAATGCGCGTCGCATAGCTCCAGTCCTCTAGATCGCTCGAGGTATAGACAAGCACGCAGCCACGGTCGTCTTTCGTACGAGCGCCGAGAACCATGTAGTAGATACCATCGTGTTCAAGGATTTTGGGGTCGCGCACGTGCGTACCGATATCGTCGGGGTAATCGATCGGCCCAACAGCTATGCGCTTCTCGCCCAATTCGTCGGGATTCTCGGCAACCATATGAATCTGGTTTTGCTCACGGCCCGTCAACACGTAGTCGTAATCATCGCGGTCAAAATGCTTGACGTTGCCGGTATAGAAGTAGTGAATCTTGCCATCACGTACAAAGGCAGAACCAGAATACGCTCCACTCGAATCCAAATCGGAATCGGGGAACAGCACGGGGCCGTGATTCTCGTACGTCACAAAATCCTTTGTCGTCAGATGGTTCCAAAGCACTGGACCGCCATGCGCAGCATCGAACGGATCGTATTGGTGATAGATGTGATACGTATCACCAATCTGCACCAAACCGTTGGGGTCGTTAAGCCAGCCAAGCTCAGGCTCCACATGGAACAGGAGCCTATCGGGGTCGGACGCGATGCGAGCCGCCGTCTCATCCTGTCCGGCGCGCCACTGCTCATAGTCCGCGCGTGTCACCTTATTTTTTTGATTAAACATCGCCATTGGCCTTCTCGTCTATAGGGAAGGACGCTCGACTCACATGAGCCGAACGCCCTTCCTCAAATGGACTTATCCGCACGTTACGCTGAAAGGATCAACTAGAAGCTGACATCGAAGCCAGCGCCAGCGCCCTCTTCATCGGTGGTCGGAACGCCCTTTGCCTTGTTGTAGGCAAAGATCAAGACGATCGGCACGATAAAGGCGATGAGATTGCCAGCCACATACCACACGAGCGTCTCGGGCGTAACGATGAGCAGGCCAAGCACACCGGTCAGACCCTGACCGATAGCGCGCACCTCAAAGAACTTCACGAAGGCACCGCCGCAGCCTGCACCGATGCATGCGCAGATGAACGGAATGATCGAATAGCGCATGTTTGCAGCAAAGATAGCGGGCTCGGAGATTCCGACCAGCGTCGGGATAAAGGACGACATGCAGATGTTGCGCTCTTTGGAATGCTTCTTATGAATGAGGTACATGCCGATGGCGCCGCCGCCCTGGGCGATAATGGAAACCGACCAGATGGCCTGGATGTAGTTGAAGCCAGTCGTGGCGACGAGGTTTGCCTCGATACCCTGGATGAACTGATGCGTACCGGTAACGACAAGCGGCTGCAGGAACGCGGCGAAGACAAAGGCACCAAAGACGCCCATCCTGTTGTACAGGATATCGATTACGCCGCCGAGGACGTCGCCGATCAGGTTGCCGAGCGGGCCGAACACGGTGAACAGGGCGACGTTAGCAAGAATCAGGGTAACGGTCGGGACAAAGACGAACGAAACGACCTCGGGGATGTACTTCTGGGCAATCTTTTCGACCTTGGCCATAAACCAGGCAGTCAGGATTGCAGGGAACACGCCGCCCTGGAAAGCAACCATGGGAATGGATAGCGGACCAAAGTTCCAGTACTCAGCACCCGTCGGGTCCATAACGAACGTGTTGCGGTTCATAAGGCTCGGGTGAACCATGACGATACCGACGAGGATGCCCAGGATCGGGTTACCGCCAAAACGCTTGACCGCGCTGTACATAACCAGGACAGGCAGGTAGTCGAACGTGGTGGCGATAATGGCAAAGAAGCTTGCGAGGTTCTTGAGGAACTCGCTGTGATCGGCGAGGCTGCCTTCCATGCCAAAGAGGCCGTTGGCAACGATCAGCGACTTAAGGCCGATGATGATTGCAGCGCCGACGAAGGCAGGAATGATGGGGATAAAGATATCCGAGAATACCTTGAGGACCGAGAAGAACTTGCCCTTCTTGTCCGCCTCGGCGCCCTTGACCTCGGAAGCACTGATCTCCTTAACGCCCGTCAGAGCCATAAACTCATCGTAAACCTTGTTGACGGTACCGGTACCGAAGATGATCATGAGCTGGCCGCTGTTGTACAGCACGCCCTTGACGCCATCGATGTTCTCGAGCTCGGCCTTGTTGTATTTGCTCGTATCCTTGAGCACCAGACGCAGACGGGTCACGCAATGCGTGGCGCCCTCGATGTTCTCCAGTCCGCCGACGTTGTCGACGACTTGCTGGGACACTGCCTTGTAGTCCATGTTCCTCTCCATTCCTTTTCTAAATCATAAAACGGTTCGTTGCCGCTACAGAGACGCGATCGTTGCGTTTGCGCACTTGAGCGCACCGTCGGTGACCGTCAGCGCCACACCCTGGCCCTGCTTGTTGCAGAAGCGAGCGTTGAGCGCAACATCATCGACAAAGATGGTCGCGATGTCGTCGTCGACGACCAGACGCACATGGTGAGTGCCCTCGCCCTTAAAGAACAACGGACGCTCGAGGCCCATGTTGTTGACCTGGAACCACGGATACTGGGGGGCCGCCGTAAACTCGAGTTTGCCCTCACGCAGGTTGGCGCGGAACTCATAGGCAAGACCGGACTCGGCGTCCTCGGCAAGCTTCACCGAGAAGCCGGCAGCGTCACCGGCGAGCTCGATGTCGGCGTCGAGCATATAGGTAGAACCGGCATCCGCGGCGAGCACCTGCTCGACCTTGCCCGACTCGCACGAAAGCTCAAAGGCCTCGACTGCCTTAGCCTCGCCAAAGGCGCCAAGCATGCTGTCGGGAAGCTTGGTGCCGAGCGTTCCGTCGGCACGCTGAACGATCTCGAGAGGCATAAAAGTGCCACCCCACAGGTAAGAGCTGGGGTCGCCGCCCTCGTCGCGCGTAGGAACCCAACCAAAGAGAACGCGGCGCTCGCCGTCAAATGCGGTACGTGCAGCATAGTACGCGCGGCCATCGAAGGAATCGTCCGCAGGAGTGATCCAAGGACCGTTGATAGAGCGAGACATGCGGTAACGGGTCTTGTTGCCATCACTGTACTCAGAGAACACCAGATACCACCAGTCGCCCATCTTAAAGAGATCAGGCATCTCGAACATGGTGTACAGGCCCGGATTCCACCAGTCGCCCTGGAACTCCCAGGTATCCAGGTCCTTGGAGGTGAACTTGACCAGACGACCGGTCATCAGACGCTTGTCCTCGCCCACACGCGTGCCGAGGATGAGCATGTACTCTTCGTTCTCCTCATCCCAAAGAACAAAGGGATCGCGCCAGTTGCGGTCATCGTAACCCTCCTGGGGCGGAAGCAGCGTCTCGGCGATGTTCTTCTCCCACTTGACGGCGTCGTCGCTCGTTGCGTGAAGAAGAACCTGCTTCATCAAACGTGCGCGGACCTTATCGCGATTGCAACCAGTGTAGAGCGCATGGTACTTGTCGCCCACCTTAAACACCGTGCCGGCATAAATGTACTGGTCGACTTCCTCGTCGCCGCCGCGCTCAAGGCTCTCCCCATAGTCCTTGTAGTTGACGAAATCCTTGGTCGTAGCGAGTGCCCAGCCAAACGGCTCTCCGAAAGGTTCGGGGTTACGCGTGTCACGCTGATGATAGAGATAGAACGTGCCGTCCTCGCCGTACGGCATGATGTCGCCTACCCAAATTCCCTCAGGCTGGTAATACACCTTGTGCATCCGAGACTCCCTTTCCACGACATACTAACTCGGTACAATGGCAAGATATGTCAATCGTTTTCATATGTCAAACGTTTTCATATCAATACGTCTTTTCGCAGTTCCAGTCGTCGGCAAACGGTTGGCATATGCCGGTGAACGGTCATCAGAGGCGTTTGAGGAATTCTTTTGGCACGGGATGAACTACGCGGTTTTGCCCTCAATGAGTTCAACGGGAAGCTTGATATTCGACTCGGGCTTTTCGCCGTTAATAAGAGCAATGATGGATTGCGCCGCGAGCTCTCCGATGCGATCGATATCTTGACGTACGGTTGTTAAGTCAGGCATAAACGTCATAGTGCGGCGGGCACCATCCGCGCCCACGACCTTAATATCGTCCGGAGCGCTCAAGCCGCGCTGCTTCATCACGTTAAGACAGATAGCCGCCATCGTATCGTCTCCCGCAAAGATGCCGTCAATATCGGGGTTCTCATCGAGGATCTTCGCAACGACCGCGCCCTTTTCGTCGTCGGGCTTAACGAACTCAACCTCACGGACAAGCGCGGACAAACCGGCCTGCTCAACAACATCGAGGTAGGCATCGGTACGCTTATTGGCAGGCATGCGCATGCGGCTATTGCTGCGCAGGCACAGGATACGCCTGCAGCCGTCATCAATCAGACGGCGCGTGGCGAGCTCGCCAATGCCATAGCTGTCACTTGCAATCTGGACAGAGCCCTCGCCAAGATCGCAGTCGATGCCAACCAGGCTCAAGCCCATCTCGGCATATGCCTCGGCACCGATATTGAGGGAGTTGACGATGACGCCGTCGACCATATTGCGGCGGAGCATGTCAATATAGGAACGCTCAAGATCGGGTCGATTGGCGCTGTTGCACAGCAACATCTTAAAGCCGTTTTCCGCTAACGTGCGCTCGACCGCCTGCACAACCTGAGCATGGAACGGGCTGCTCACAAAGGGAACAATCATGCCGATAAGGTTCAGGCGACCGTTGAGCATGGCACGGGCGATATCGTTGGGCGTGTAATTGATGCGCTCCATCGCCGCATGGACTTTATCGCGGGTTTCCTGGCTAATGTAGCCGCGATTATTAAGCACGCGAGATACCGTAGTAGGCGAAACCCCCGCCACCGCTGCAACTTCCTTGATGCCAGGCTTAGCCGTATCTTTAGAACGAGCACTCTCGCGAGCCATAGCACCCTCCCCCATCAACATGTCATACGTTTACATACGAACAAAGCATACCCCAACAACAGCGGGAAGACGGTAACAGCACAAGTAAGTAAACGACTCATCCAAATAATTAGGAGAGTTCCGCCTAAAGGGT
>CATZRJ010000076.1 GCA_958423535.1 uncultured Collinsella sp. | reverse complement strand
GAGTTGAGGTTGGTCATGCGGATCTTAACCAGCTCGGTGATCTCACGCATACCCTCCTTGGCCGGCTTCTTGGGATCGAAGCAGGCAGGGTTCTCGGCCATGTAGGCCATGAAGCCCTTGGTGTAGGCCTGACGCAGCTCGGTGGCGTAGTTGACCTTGCAGATGCCGTTCTTCACGGCCTCGGCGACCTGCTCATCGGGCACACCGGAGGTGCCATGCAGAACCAGCGGCACGTCAACGGCGTCGCGGATGGCCTTGACCACGGACTGCTCGATGTGCGGATCGCTCGTGTACACACCGTGGCTGGTGCCAACGCCAATAGCGAGGGAGGTGCAGCCAGTGCGCTCGACGAACTCCTTAGCCTCGGCAGGATCGGTGTAGGGGCTCTCGCCCTCAACCGCGGGACCGTCGTCCTCCTTGCCGCCGACCTTACCGAGCTCGGCCTCGACAGGCACGCCCATGGCGCGGCCAGCGTCGGCGACGGACTTGGTCAGGGCGATGTTGTCCTCGAAGGACTCGTGCGAGCCATCGATCATGACGGAGGTGTAGCCAGTGCGGAAAGCCTGCATGCAGCGGTCATAGCCATCGCCGTGATCGAGGTGCAGGGCGACGGGCACGGAAGCGCGCTCGGCGGCAGCCTTGACCATGCCGTAGAAGTAGTCCAGACCAGCGGTCTTGATGGTGCCCGGGGTGGTCTGCATGATGACGGGGGACTTGGTCTCCTCGGCAGCGGCCAGAACGGCCATAACAAACTCGAGGTTCTCGACGTTGAACGCGCCGACGGCGTAGTGGCCGGCCTGAGCGTCCTTGAGCATCTTTTCGGTGGTAACAAGTGCCATGAGCGTTTGCTCCTCTCCCTCGCCCGCATCTGGACATCGGGCGTAGTTGTTCACAAGGCGTTTTACCTTGCGTTTTGCTGCGCTCATTGTATGAAAATCGATGGTGTCGCACGCATGAGATATCACCGGCACACAGGTCAAGACGCTCGTTTTTGAAAAGCAAACGGAAGAGATTCGCACCGGATTCCTCTATACGACATTGCAGTTTTCAAGCGAATCATCTTTCTTTTATAGAAAAGATAAGTAATCGAAAGGTGTTTTCTTACTCAAAAAGAAAATGAACGAAAATGGACTCAACACAATTCCTGCAAATTTTAGTTGAGGATGGAGCAGCTATGGCCCATGTAACAACCCGAGCCTTCGCCGATGAACGTCGTGCCGCCATCATGGAGATGCTTGAGCATAACGCCTCGGTGCAGGTAGCAGAAATCGCCCAGACCTTTGGCGTGTCCTCCGTCACCGCCCGCGCCGACCTAGACGCGCTCGCCGAAGCAGGCAAGCTGCGCCGCACACATGGCGGCGCTGTGTCGCTCCACAAACGCCTAACCGTCTCCACGCAGGATCGCCGCATCAATGTCAACGTCGCCGCCAAGCAGGCCATCGCGCAAAGCGCCATCGAGCTCGTCAGTGACGGCGACACGTTGCTCGTCGACTCGGGCACCACGGCGCTCGAGTTCGTCCGGCTCCTCGATCAGCGCGACGGTATCACCGTCATCACGGCCGACATTACCATTGCCGATTACATCGACGAGAGCATGCCCTCAGTCGATGTCGTCATGCCGGGCGGGGCGCTGCGCAAAGGCCATCGTTATCTGTACGGACCGCTCACTATGCAGGCGCTCCAAATGGTCCACGCCGATCTTGCCGTCATGTGCCCTGGAGCTTTTGTTCCCGGCTGCGGCTTTACGACCGACTTTCCCCAGATGGCCGAGACCAAAACGGCTATGATCGCCGCAGCCCATCAAAGCGTCGCCCTCATGGACGCCAGCAAGGTTAACGGACGCGGTATGTATCGTTTTGCCGAGCTTGCCGACGTCGACACCATCGTGATGGACTGTGATCCCGATGGCGCCGTCGCCACCTCAATCGCCGAGACCGCCGACGACGCCCGCCCGAATCTCGTCATCGCCGGCGCTTAAACAAAAACCACCACAAAGGTACCTTTGTGGTGGTTTTGCTCGTTAAAAGCGAGATATCGCTACTTGGACAGCTCGTCAGCAAGGACCTCGATCTGAGCGCGCGAGGCGTCGTTGAGCGAACCCAGCACGGTCACCTTGTTCTGCGCCAGGGTGATGTCCTTCATGCCCTCGAGCTCCTTGGTCATAACCTTGGCAGCGGTGGGCGCCCAGGAGCCGGCCTCGACGAGTGCCACCGTACGGTTCTGATAGGCGTGCTCGGCAAGCGTATGGATAAAGGTGCTCACGAACGGGAAGATCTCGCCCTGATAGGTAATGGAAGCGAGCACCAGACGGTCATAGCGGAACGCATCCTCAACCGCCTCGGCCATATCGTCGCGAGCTAGGTCAAAGACGGAGACCTTCTGACCGCGGGCCTCGAGCGCAGAAGCGAGCTCCTCAACGGCAGCCTTCAGATGACCATACACACTCGCATAGGCAATCGTGATGCCCTCGTCCTCGGGCTGATAGCTCGACCAGGTGTTGTAGGTGTCGAGGTAATAGCCCAGGTTCTCGCTAAGAACAGGACCGTGAAGCGGGCAAATAATCTGGATGTCCAGATTGGCGGCCTTCTTAAGCACGGCCTGCACAAACTTGCCGAACTTTCCCACGATGCCAAAGTAGTAACGGCGCGCTTCGCAAGCCCAGCCCTCGGGATCCTCGATGTCGTTGGCGCCAAACTTGCCAAAGCCGTCGGCGCTAAAGAGCACCTTATCGGTGGACTCGTAGGAGAAGAGCACCTCGGGCCAGTGCACGTTGGGGGCGCCGACAAACGTCAGGCTGTGACCGCCCAGATCGAGCACGTCGCCATCTTTGACGACCATCTTACGCTCGGGGAAGTCGGTGCCAAAGTAGTTGACCATCATGCGGAAAGCACCCATGCTGGCCACAATCTGCGCCTGGGGATAGCGCTCCATAAAGGCGGCGATACCGGCGGAGTGATCGGGCTCCATATGATGGACAACCAGGTAGTCGGGCGTGCGGCCATCGAGCACGGTCTCGAGGTTACCGAGCCACTCGTCGACAAAGCCAGCGTCGACCGAATCGGCGACAGCGATTTTATCGCCCAAGATAACGTAGCTGTTATATGCCATACCGTTCTCGGACACGTCGTACTGGCCCTCGAACAGGTCAATGTCGTGATCGTCGACACCAATGTAGCGGATATCCTTGGTGATCTCCATCAGGCAAAGCCTCCTAGATAGACAAAAGAGCCCGTCTATCATAGCACTCGTCTTTAGAGCCACAGCTATCTGCCGGCATCCTTACCGATTGTTATTTAGGCGGAATATACCGCCATTGACCTGCAAAAACTATACGCGATGAGCTGCCGTGGTATGTCGAACGATGAGCTGGCCGGGAATACGAATAGCAACGGTTTTGCCCGCCGTACCTGCCTCGGGAACCGCATGCTCGAATACCTCGCGTCCGCGCTGATGCAGATCGAATCGCACAGTCGTGAGCTCGTTATGCGCGACAAAGTCGTCGAGCGAGTCATCGACGCCCACCACGCTCACGTCCTCGGGCACGCGCAGACCGCTATCGCGCAGCGCTGCAATCGCGCCATTTGCCATCTGGTCGTTTGCCGCATAGATCGCCGTCATGGTGCGGTCGTTCTCGGCCAGATATCTGCCGGCCTCGTAACCGCTGTTGGCAGACCAGTCGCCCTCGAGCGGCTCTGCCGGCTCGATGTGTTTACGCTCGAGTGCATCCTGCCAACCGGCGCGACGAAATTGCTCGTCGACCGAGAACGACGGGCCACCGATATAGCGAATCTGCTCGTGTCCCAGCTCAAACAGGTGATCCATAAGCAATAGCGAGCAGCCGTAATGGTCGGAATCGACCGTGGTCACGCGCGGATGCGCGTACATGGTGACGATAACCGTGCCAATGCCCGGCAGTGGATTGAACGTCTCAAAATCGGGAGCCATACGGCTCATGCCGATAATGATGCCGTCCACGGGCAGCGCGGCCATACGACGCGTGGCCTCGGCAAGCGAAAACTCCTCGGTCTTGGACATCTCGACCAGCGTGATGGCGCAATTATGCTCGCGAGCAGCGCTGGCGATCCCGTCGATCATTGAGAGGTTGCCAAACTTGGTGACATCGTTGACGCACAGACCGACCGAATGGTAACGGCCGTCGCGCAGCGAGCGACCGGCATAACTCGGACGAAATCCGAGCTCTTGCATAGCGGCCTGCACGCGCTGGCGCGTCTGCTCGTTGACGTTAGGAAGGCCGTTGGCAACGCGCGAAACCGTCTGCTGCGAAACACCGGCAGCGCGGGCAACGTCGGCCATGGAAACCGGGCGCGTACCTGTATCGTTGGAAGGGCGCCTTGCCACAAAATCACCTTCGCTCTCGCAAGATCTGAATAGCGTGAATGTCGGCCCGAGCGGAAGCACGCCCCGCACCGAGGCCCGCTATCGTCGGACGCATGTTAACGTACTCTACTTTTTCTATCAGCGGTTCTTTTGCTCCATATGTCCATACGGCTACACCGTTCACGGCCGAAAATCTACCGATTACCAGATTCTCAGAAATAGATATGCGTTGTGTTATGAGTACGTTAACATACCTATTAACGTGCAGCGCTGCGACCGTCTGGTTTGTGGTGCTCAAAATTGTTAACGTACTCATAATGACACGGACCAATCTCTCCCGCGTCAAGGAAAGGACCCATATGACCGCCCCCGACGAAAAGACACTCACCACGCTCACCAGGCTGTTCGAGGAGGAGTTTGGCCCCATCGGCGACCGCCAGGTGCTCTACGTACACGCGCCCGGGCGTTCCGAGATCAGCGGCAATCACACCGATCACGAGGGCGGTCACGTTATCGCCGGCTCGCTCGATGTCGCCGTCGACGGCATCGCCGTGGCAACCGACTCCAACAAGGTCCGTGTCGCCGACGAGGGCTATCCTACGTTTGAGATCACGCTCGACACGCTGGATGTTCAGGAGTCCGAGAAGGGCACGTCCGCAAGCCTCGTGCGTGGTATGGCCCACGAGGTCGCAGCGCTTGGTGTTGAGCCCAAGGGCTTCGACTTTGCCTTTACCTGCTCCGTCCCTTCGGGCGGCGGTCTTTCGAGTTCTGCTGCTGTCGAGGCGGCATACGGCCGCGCCATGGAAACCCTCTGGGGCTCACCCGCAATTGAGCCCGTCGCACTCGCCCAGATGAGCCAGCGCACCGAGAACAACTACTATGGCAAGCCCTGCGGTCTTATGGACCAGGCCGCCGTTTGCTTGGGCGGCCTTGCCTACATGGACTTTGAGGACCAGGCTCAGCCTAAGACCCAGAAGCTCGAGCTCAACTTTGAGGATCACGGCTATGCGCTCGTGCTCGTTAAGGTCGGCGCCGACCACGTGGCAGCCACCGACGACTACGCCGCCGTTCCGCGCGAGATGCAAGACGTCGCCGCCGAGTTTGGCAAGGCACGCCTGTGCGAGGTAAACGTTGCCGATTTTGACGCCAAGCTCCCCGAGCTGCGCGCCAAGCTGGGCGACCGTGCCTGCCTGCGCGCCGTTCACTACTGGTACGAGAACGGCCTGGTCGATAAGCGCTGGGCGGCCCTGAACGCCGGTGACATTGACCAGTTCCTGGTCCTGACGCGCGAGTCCGGCGCCAGCTCTGCCATGTACCTGCAGAACGTTGTTGCCAAACTGGGTGCCGAGCAACCTTCCATGTACGCGCTTGCTCTTGCCGAGCATGTGCTTGACGGCCGCGGCGCCGTCCGCATCCACGGCGGCGGCTTTGGTGGCACCATCCAGGCCTTTGTGCCGCTCGATCTGGTCGACACCTTCATTACCAAGATGAACGGCTGGCTGGGCAAGGGCTCTGCCCGTCACTACGCCATCTCTGACAAGGGGGCTTACGCGGCATGGCTGTAATGACTGACGTGCGCGAGGCCGC
>CATZRJ010000075.1 GCA_958423535.1 uncultured Collinsella sp. | reverse complement strand
CCACGCACTTTACCTGCGTAAACAATGTGAGTGAAATATGAATCTCGATGGATACGCCCGCAGCCGTGTATACTAAACAGCTGTGTGTAACCAGGGGAGTATTCTGGCTGGACAAAATGCCTGCTTAATAGGGTTGTCAGGTAGTCCGGACGCAATACAAGACTGGGGAGCACGTCGTGTAAGTAGTGGTCCTCTAGGGGCGTACGCTCGGTGGTGTACGCATTGTCCCAAGACCACGCGAGAGTTGGGATCATATCTTGATCAGCATGATTCTCGGCCGCAAGATTGGCATGACCCAGGTTTGGGACGAGGACGACAACGTCGTTCCCGTCACGGTCATCCAGGCTGGCCCCTGCGCTGTCTCGCAGGTTAAAACTCAGGCAACCGACGGCTATGACGCCGTCCAGATCGGTTTCGGCGACATCAAGGCCAAGAACGTGAACAAGCCCATGGCTGGTCACTTCGCCAAGGCCGGCGTCGAGCCTGTCCGCTTCCTTCGTGAGGTCCGCGTCGAGAACGGCGAGGAGCACAAGGTCGGCGAGGTCGTCACCGTCGCTGATTTCGCTGATGTCGAGAAGGTCGACGTCATCGGTACCTCCAAGGGTAAGGGCTTCCAGGGTCGCATCAAGCGCTGGGGTCAGCGCCGCGGTCCTATGACGCATGGTTCTCACTTCCAGCGTCACCCCGGTTCTATCGGTCAGTGCGCCTATCCTGCGCGCGTCCTCAAGGGCGTCAAGATGGCCGGTCACATGGGTAACGAGCGCGTTACCGTCAAGAACCTTTCCGTTGTCCGCATCGATGCCGAGCAGAACCTCATCTTGGTCAAGGGCGCTGTCCCGGGTGCCAAGAATGGTCTCGTCGCCATCCGTATGGCCTAAGGGCCCAGCCCATTTAGCCCAGCGTCATACCAAGGAGAACACTTAAATGGCAAAGTTTGAAGTAAAGAACAGCGAGGGCAAGAAGGTCGCCGAGGCCGAGCTCGCCGCTGAGGTGTACGGCATCGAGCCGAACATCCACGTTATGCACCACATCGTCAAGTGCCAGATGGCCTCTTGGCGTCAGGGCACCCAGTCCGCTAAGGGCCGCTCTGAGGTTTCCGGTGGCGGCAAGAAGCCTTGGCGTCAGAAGGGCACCGGCCGTGCCCGCCAGGGTTCCATCCGTGCTGCCCAGTGGCGTCACGGTGGCGTTGTCTTCGCCCCCAAGCCCCGTTCCTACGCTAAGCGTATGAACAACAAGGAGGTCAAGCTGGCTATGCGCTCCGCGCTGTCCGCCAAGCTGGCCGATGGCGAGCTCGTGCTCGTCGACGACTACGGCTTCGAGAAGCCTTCCACCAAGGCTGCCGTTGCCATGCTCAAGGCTCTCGGCCTTGAGGGCAAGCGTCTGACCATCATCGTTCGCGATGAGGACGTCAACGCCTACCTGTCGTTCCGCAACATTCCCAAGACGTTCATCATCACTGCCGACGAGGCCAACACCTACGATCTCGTCAACAACAACGCTGTGCTGATGCCCGCCGACATCGCCGCTCACTTCGGGGAGGTGCTTGCATAAATGACCGCCCACGAGATCATCATCCGTCCGATCGTGTCCGAGCGTTCCTTCTCCGGCATGGAGCTGAACAAGTACACGTTCGAGGTCGCCAAGGATGCTAACAAGTATCAGATCAAGGACGCTGTCGAGGAGATCTTCGGCGTCAAGGTCGTTCGCGTGAACACCCTGACGGTCAAGCCCAAGACCAAGCGCGTGCGCTATGTCGCCGGCAAGACCCGTTCTTGGAAGAAGGCCATCGTCACGCTGGCCGAGGGCGACACCATCGAGGTCTTTGGCAACCAGGCCTAAGACTCGCTGCTGTTGAGTGAGCTCATGCCTCCCAAATAGGGGAGGCGAGAGCTCAAGGTTTTGGGCGTATAAAATGGACACGCCCGGAACCGTGTATACGTCCGGTGTCATCGCACCCGAGGCAGAACCTCGAATCCCTGTCTGCGATGGCTAACGGATTCCTATTGAAAGGGATTGTAATGGCTGTAAAGCACCTTAAGCCGACCTCCGCTGGTAGGCGTTGGCAGACGATCTCCGATTTCTCCGAGATCACCTGCACCAAGCCCGAGAAGTCTCTTCTCGAGCCCCTGCCCAAGAAGGCCGGTCGTAACAACAACGGCCGCATCACCACCCGCCACCAGGGCGGCGGCGTGAAGCGTCGTTACCGCGTGATCGACTTCAAGCGCAACAAGGACGGCGTGCCCGCCAAGGTCGCCACGATCGAGTACGATCCGAACCGTTCCGCTCGCATCGCTCTGCTGCACTACGCTGACGGTGAGAAGCGCTACATCCTGGCCCCCAAGGGCCTCGAGGTCGGTCAGACCATCATGTCCGGTTCTGACGCCGACATCAAGCCGGGCAACGCTCTGCCCCTCGCCGACATCCCCGTCGGTACGCTCATCCACGCCGTCGAGTTCCAGCCGGGCAAGGGCGCCGCAATCGCCCGTTCCGCCGGTAACTCCTGCCAGCTGATGGGTAAGGAGGGCAAGTACGCTATCGTCCGTATGCCTTCCTCCGAGATGCGCCGCATCCTCGTTACCTGCCGCGCCACCGTCGGTGAGGTCGGCAACGCCGATCACGCCAACATTGTCATCGGCAAGGCCGGCCGTAAGCGTCACATGAACGTGCGCCCGACCGTCCGCGGTACCGTCATGAACCCTGTCGACCACCCGCACGGCGGTGGCGAGGGCAAGAACCACACCTCTGGTCGTCCCTCTGTTACCCCCTGGGGTAAGCCGACGAAGGGCCTTCGTACGCGCAAGAAGAAGAAGGTCTCGAACCAGCACATCATTCGTCGCCGTAAGAAGTAATTTCGGATACCGAGTTTTAGGAGAAAGCACTTATGAGCAGAAGTCTCAAAAAGGGCCCGTTCGTGGAGACTCGCCTTCTCTCGCGTATCACCGCGATGAACGAGGCTGGCAAGAAGGACGTCGTGAAGACCTGGTCCCGCGCGTCCACCATCTTCCCCGAGATGGTTGGTCACACCATCGCCGTCCACGACGGCCGCAAGCATGTGCCCGTGTATGTTACCGAGTCCATGGTTGGTCACAAGCTCGGCGAGTTCGCGCCGACTCGTACGTTCCGTGGCCACAAGGCCAAATAGGGGGTTAACCGTAAATGGCAACTAAGTCTATTGAAACTGAGGCCACCGAGGTTCGCGCCGTCGCTAAGTACGTGCGTGTTTCCCCCAGCAAGGCCCGCCTGGTGGTCGATCTGATCCGCCGCAAGCCTGTCGCTCAGGCCTTCGACATCCTCCACTTCTGCGACCGCGCCGTCGCCGTGGATGTCGAGAAGGTTCTCCGTTCCGCCGTTGCGAACGCCGAGAACAACAACGGTCTGCGTGCCGACAACCTGGTTGTCGCCGCTGCCTATGTTGACGAGGGTCCGACGCTTAAGCGCATCCGTCCCCGCGCCAAGGGTTCCGCTTCTCGCATTCTGAAGCGTACTTCCCACATCACCGTCGTCGTTGCTCCTCGAAAGGAGGCGTAAAGCTGTATGGGTCAGAAAGTCTACCCCACCGGCTTCCGTCTTGGCATCACCGAGAACTGGCGCTCCCGCTGGTTCGCAGAGAAGGATTACGCTAAGACCCTCGGTAACGATCTCGAGATCCGCAAGTACCTCGAGAAGCGTCTTTCCCGCGCAGCTGTCTCCCGCGTCGAGATCGAGCGCGCTGGCGACAAGGTGAAGGTCATCATCCTCACCGCTCGCCCCGGCGTTGTCATCGGTAAGAAGGGTGCCGAGATCGATACCCTCCGCACCGAGCTCGAGAAGGTCGCTGGCGTCTCCAAGGGCCAGCTCTCCGTCGACGTTGTCGAGATCAAGCGCCCCGAGCTCGACGCCAACCTCGTTGCTCAGTCTATCGCCGAGCAGCTCGAGGGCCGCGTTGCCTTCCGTCGCGCTATGCGCAAGGCTGTCCAGTCCGCCCGCAAGGCCGGCGCTAAGGGCATCCGTATCCAGTGCTCCGGTCGTCTCGGCGGTGCCGAGATGGGCCGTCGTGAGTGGTACCGCGAGGGTCGCGTGCCTCTGCACACCCTCCGTGCCAAGATCGACTACGGCACGGCTGTCGCCAGCACCACCATGGGCGCTTGCGGCGTGAAGGTCTGGATCTACCTGGGCGAGAAGCTCCCGGGCCAGCCTGTTCCCAACCCTGCACTCGAGGGCTCTTCCCGTCCTCGTCGTCGTAACTCCGAGAGGAGGGGTCAGTAGTGCTTGCCCCTAAGCGTATTCTTCACCGCAAGGTGCAGCGTGGCTCCATGAAGGGCCAGGCCAAGGGTAATACCGAGCTGCATTTCGGCGAGTTTGGTATCCAGGCTCTCGAGGCCCATTGGATCACCAACCGTCAGATCGAGGCCGCTCGTATTGCCATGACCCGCTACATGAAGCGTGGCGGTCGTGTCTACATCACGATCTTCCCTGATAAGCCCATCACCAAGAAGCCTGCTGAGACTCGCATGGGTTCTGGTAAGGGTAACCCCGAGGAGTGGGTGGCCGTCGTCAAGCCCGGCCGCATCATGTTCGAGGTCAAGGGCGTGCCCGAGGAGGTCGCTCGCGAGGCTCTGCGTCTTGCACAGCACAAGCTTCCCATCAAGACCAAGATTGTTGCTGCTAAGAACGCTGAGCAGCGCATCGAGAAGGAGATGGCTGAGGAGGCCGCTCTCGAGGCCAAGTGGGCTGCTGAGGACGCCGCCGCCGCCAAGGAGGAGAACTAATGAAGCCCGCAGAGATTCGTGAGCTCTCGGACGCTCAGCTCGTTGAGAAGCTGAAGGAAATGCGCGCCGAGCTCTTTAACCTTCGTTTCCAGATGGCCACCAGCCAGCTGGACAACACCGCTCGCGTCAACACCGTGAAGAAGGACATCGCTCGCGTCCTCACGGAGCAGCGCGCCCGCGAGATCGCAGCGGAGAAGTCCGCTGTCGCCGAGTAGGACCTAAGGAGAGAACATGACTGATTCGCGTAACTCGCGTAAGGTCCGTACGGGTGTCGTTACCTCCGTCTCCGGTGCCAAGACCATTGTTGTCACCATCACCGAGCGCAAGCGTCACCCCAAGTACGGCAAGATGATGACCAGCTCCAAGAAGCTGCACGCTCACGACGAGGAGTGCACGGCTGGCGTGGGCGATACCGTCCGCGTTATGGAGACCCGTCCTATGTCCAAGATGAAGCGTTGGCGCCTCATCGAGGTCGTCGAGCGCGCTAAATAAGCAGTCGCTCTTACGACTTGTACGTTTCCGAAGATGTGCGTATGCCTGGCTTGCATACCACGGGCCGTATAAAGGCTGCGCACCTCTCTTCGGTTCTTAGTTCGGAGGAACATCTACCATGATTCAGATGCAAACCATGCTGAACGTCGCCGACAACTCCGGCGCTCGCAAGATTCGCTGCATCAAGGTGCTTGGCGGTTCCAAGCGTCGTTATGCAGGCATCGGCGATGTGTTCATCGGTGCTGTCCAGGAGGCTACCCCTGGCGCCAACGTCAAGAAGAAGGACGTTGTCCGTTGCGTCGTCGTTCGCACCGTTAAGGAGATCCGCCGCAAGGATGGCTCCTACATTCGCTTTGATGAGAACGCCTGCGTTGTCATCAACAACGATGGTTCGCCCGTCGGCACCCGTATCTTCGGGCCCGTCGCTCGCGAGCTTCGTGACAAGAAGTACATGAAGATCGTCTCGCTCGCTCCCGAGACCCTGTAGTTAGGGGAGATATATGTATATCAAGAAGGGCGATAAGGTCCAGGTTCTCTCTGGTAAGGATCGCGGCAAGCAGGGCGTTGTCCTGCGTGCTCTCCCCGCCGAGAACAAGGTCGTTGTCGAGGGCGTTTCGGTCGTCAAGAAGGCCGTCAAGCCCAACGCTGCCAACCAGCAGGGCGGCATCGTTTCGCAGGAGGCTCCCATCGACGCCTCCAACGTCAATCTCGTTTGCCCCGAGTGCGGTAAGGTTACCCGCGTCGGTCACGAGAAGGACGGCAAGAACAAGCTGCGCGTCTGCAAGAAGTGCGGCCACAAGTTCTAAGCTGCCCGCAACATCAAGTTGCTAGCAA
>CATZRJ010000074.1 GCA_958423535.1 uncultured Collinsella sp. | reverse complement strand
AATGGCGGAGGAGGAGGGATTCGAACCCTCGTGACCTTATACAGGCCAAACGGTTTTCGAGACCGCCGCATTCAACCACTCTGCCACCCCTCCGCGTGGGGTAAAAACAAAGCAGGCTCTAAGGCCTGCTTTGGAATTAACTGGCGGAGAGTCAGGGATTTGAACCCTGGAGACGCTTTTGACGCCTACACGATTTCCAATCGTGCTCCTTCGGCCACTCGGACAACTCTCCGTTAAATGCGAAAGTCAGTATACACGAGGAATCGAAAAGTGCAAACAGAAAACTTGGCATTTTTTAAACCGCTCGCTCCGCGGCCGTATCCGGCATGTGCCGGATACGTACCAAAAAAGCATCCTGACCAGCAAGATCGCGCTCGATGACCTGTTCAAAATAGGTATTCATGAATGACGTGGCGGCGAATTTTATAATTTTGAAGCAATCGATCGAACCGGTGGTATGCATTTTGCGACCACAACCCTGCAATCGGCGACCTGCGGTTTGATTTGGTTTGCCTCGCCGCGGCGTATCTTGCTATCGAATCCGTCAAGCTCTTGGTCAGCATTTGGTTGGAATACGCATGAAAAGCCATGTAAGCATGGACATATGTGGAGGTCATGAGGTTGTAGCTGCATATTCTTGCAGCCTGGGAGGTTGAAAGATATTATTACCAAGTCTTTTCCTGCTTCAGGCGCACCTTCACGACCTGAAGCCACATTTGCCCAGAGGAGGTGACAATATGAAGGCTTATGAACTGCTGTTCTTTGTTGACCCGTCGCTCGACCCCGAGACTCGTCTCGCTGTTATGAAGCGTATCGATACCACGATCGCTGAGGGCGCTGGCAAGGTCGACTCCGTTGACGAGTGGGGCAAGCGCAAGCTCGCCTACGAGATCAACGACCTCACCGATGGTGACTACACCCTCATCAACTTCCACGCAGATCCTACCCAGATCGCCGAGCTTGATCGCGTCCTGCGCATCACCGACGCTGTGGTCCGCCACATGATCGTCCGTCGCGACGACCAGGAGTAAGACTGTCGTTTTGGACTGGGCTTGTGCCCCAAGAGGAAGTAGTGAGTTATGAGCATCAATCGAGTGAACATCACCGGTAACCTCACCCGCGATCCCGAGCTGCGCGCCACCGCCGGCGGAACCCAGGTTCTGTCCTTTGGCGTCGCCGTGAACGATCGTCGCCGCAACGCGCAGACTGGCGAGTGGGAGGACTATCCCAACTTTGTCGACTGCACTATGTTCGGCACCCGCGCCGAGGCCGTGAGCCGTTTCCTGGCAAAGGGAAACAAGGTCGCAATCGAGGGCAAGCTGCGCTACAGCTCTTGGGAGCGCGACGGTCAGCGCAGGAGCAAGCTTGAGGTCATCGTCGATGAAATCGAGTTTATGAGCTCCCGTGGTGGCCAGGGTGGCTACGATCAGGGCGGTTACGCCCCCGCAGCTCCCGCGCCCGCAGCACGTCCTGCCGCACCGGTGGCTACGCCGCCCGCGGTCGACGTCTACGATGAGGACATCCCGTTCTAAGGGTTGTTCGCCTATTTTTGAGTGAGAGGCGGCTTCGGCTCGCCGAAGTTGCCAAATGAAAGGTATTTTGACATGGCTAATGATTATTCTGCACGTCAGCCGCGTCGTAAGTACTGCCAGTTCTGCAAGGAGAACACTGAGTTCATCGACTATAAGGACACTCAGCTTCTCCGTAAGTACATGACCGACCGCGGCAAGATCAAGCCCCGTCGCGTCACTGGCGCTTGCACGCAGCATCAGCATGACATCGCCAACGCCATCAAGCGCGCCCGCGAGATGGCTCTCCTGCCGTACACCGTCCCCGTGGTTTCCTCTCGTGGCAACCGCGACCGCGGCTAAGAAGGGAGACGCATCATGAAGGTTATTCTTCTCGATGAGATCAAGGGCAAGGGCGGCGAGGGTGACGTCGTAGAGGTCGCTCAGGGTTACGCTGAGAACTTCCTGTTCCCCAAGAAGCTCGCTGTTGCCGCCACCAAGGGCAACCTCAAGCAGCTTGACGAGCGTCGCAACAACATCGCCAAGCGCGAGGCCGTCCGTCTGGCTACCGCCAACGAGACCAAGGCTGCCTTCGAGGGCAAGCAGGTCACCGTTGACGTCAAGGTTGGCGACGAGGGCATCCTCTTTGGCTCCGTTACCGCCGCTATGATCGCTGACGCCATCAAGGATCAGCTCGGTATGGATATCGACCGCAAGCGCGTCGAGCTCGGTAAGCCCATCAAGGTTGCCGGTGCCCACACCGTCGCTATCTCGCTGTACCGCGAGATCAAGGCCGAGGTTGTCGTTCTCGTCGGCGTTACCGCCGAGGAGCTCGCTGCCGAGGCTGAGGTTGAGGAGACCGCTGAGGTCGCCGAGACCGAGACCGCCGAGGTCGAGACCGAGGCTGCTGCCGAGTAGCATTTGCTGCAACGCAACAATCTTGTTCTAAGAAGGGCGCTCTGGGAGACCAGGGCGCCCTTTTATTTTTTGCGCCGGGTGAGTTCATAGCAGTCATTGAGATGCGGTCCCGTGTATAGGACCGTACATCCGTTTGGTTCGGTGATGATTGCCAAGGCGCGGCTCGATTTATAGCCGTGGCTGATACTATGGATGCTCGCAAGCGATATGAATGAGGATGCTCATGGCATATGACGATAGGGAGACCGGGCTGACGGTCGAGGACCGCGGCTCAAAGTTGGGTCTCCCCCAAAACCAAGATGCAGAGGCCAATGTACTGGCCGCTATGCTGCTATCGCCCGATGTGGTCGAAGAGGCCCAGGTCGAGCTGCAGCCCGATGACTTCTACCGGCCCATTCATAAGACCATCTATACCGCGATGGTCGATATGTATAACAGTCGCATCCCCATTGACTCTATCTCGCTGATCGATTACCTGCGAAGCATCAACAAGCTCGATGCCGTGGGCGGCGAGGCGTACATTTTGGAGCTGATGGGTCAGACTCTGTCGCTCGTCAACTGGCAGCACCATGCCGCCATCGTTCGCCGCGACTCGATGCTGCGCGAGCTGATTGGCGCCACCAACGAGATCAACGCGCTGGCCTACAACGCCCCCACCGACACCAAAGAGGTCGTGGAGCTGGCCGAGAGCAAACTGCTCAAGGTCACGGCGCGTGAGGTTAAGTCGAGCTACAAGACGCTGACCGAGTTTATGGTCGAGGCATATAACGAGGCCGAGGAAGTGTGCAAGGCTGGCGGTCAGGCTGCAGGCGTGCCCACGGGCTTCCCGTCGCTCGACCGTATGCTCATGGGCTTCCGCGAGGGCCAGCTCATCATTATCGGCGCCCGCCCCGCCGTGGGTAAGACGTCGTTCGCCCTGAACTTGGCACTCAATGCCGCCGCCGCTGGCTATACCGTCGGCTTCTTCTCGCTGGAGATGTCGGGCAAGGAAATTGCCCAGCGTCTGATTTGCGCCTATGCCATGATCTCGATCAGCGACTTCCGTACGGGTCGCATTAGCCCCGAGCAGTGGGCCAACATCAATGAGGCCACGCAGACGCTGTCCAAGCTCGATATTCTGATTGACGATACGCCCGGCACCACGGTGACCGAGATTCGCGCCAAGAGCCGCCGCATGCTCCATAACAAGGAGAAGGCCATCATCATCCTGGACTACTTGCAGCTGGTGAGCCCCCCGCCGGGACGTCGTTCCGAGAGCCGCACCGTCGAGGTCTCCGAGATGTCGCGTGGCCTGAAGATTATGGCCAAGGAGCTCAAGATTCCGCTGATCGCGCTGTCGCAGCTGTCGCGTCAGGTTGAATCCCGTACCGGCAAGCGCCCGCAGCTGTCCGACCTGCGTGAATCGGGCTCCATCGAGCAGGATGCCGATATCGTCATGTTCTTGGACCGATCCGCCGACGAGGCCGAGGCCTCGCGCGACGACCGACCCGACGAGGGCGTTACGCGTATCGTCGTGGCCAAGAACCGTTCGGGCCCGATTGGCGACGTCGACCTGATGTTCCTGCCGGCATCCACCAAGTTCTATGAGCTTGATGGGGCGCATACCGAGGAGTAGGACAGGCGCCCGTTGCACGGGTATACTGGGAATGTTTTGTGCTTCTGCGCACTTGCGGTGTGCGGACAGTCCATGAATGTGAGGAGTAAACATGCCGTCAACCGTTTTGGTCGGTGCCCAGTGGGGCGATGAGGGCAAGGGTAAGATCTGCGACCTGGTCGCCGGCGACTTTGATGCCGTCGTGCGCTATTCGGGCGGCAACAACGCCGGCCACACCATCGTCGTCAACGGCAAGAAGTACGGCCTGCACCAGGTGCCCTCCGGCATCATGTATTCCGACCACGTGTCGGTGATCGGTAACGGCTGCGTCGTCAACCCCAAGGTCGTCCTTGAGGAGATCGACATGTTCGAGGCCGACGGCATCACCACCAAGAATCTCAAGATCAGCGGCAACGCGCATGTCATCATGCCGTACCACATCGATCTGGATGCCGCCTTTGAGCAGAAGCTCGGCAAGAAGAACATCGGTACCACCAAGCGCGGCATCGGTCCGTGCTACCAGGACAAGATGGCCCGCATCGGCCTGCGTATGCAGGACATGCTGGACGAGGCGCTGTTCCGCGATAAGCTGGAGACCGCTCTTGCCCGCGTGAACCCCGAGCTGGAGCTCATCTACCACCTGCCCACCTACACTGTGGATCAGATTTGCGACGAGTACCTGCCTATGGCCGAGCGCCTGCGCCCCTACATCACCGAGACGAGCCTGCTGCTCAACAACATGATTGATGAGGGCAAGGATTTGCTGTTTGAGGGCGCCCAGGCGACGCTGCTCGACATCGATCACGGCACCTATCCGTACGTGACGTCTTCTAACTGCACCGCCGGCGGCGCCATTACCGGTTCCGGCGTCGGCATGAAGAACGTCGACCGCGTGCTAGGCGTCATGAAGGCCTATATCACCCGCGTCGGTTCGGGCCCCATGCCCACCGAGCTTTCCTATGAGTCCGAGGCTGGCCACACGCTGACCGAGGAGGGCTACGAGTACGGCGTGACCACCGGTCGCCGTCGTCGTTGCGGCTGGTTTGACGGCCCTATCGCCAACTATGCCTCGCGCGTCAACGGCCTCACCGATATCGCCGTGACCAAGCTCGACGTGCTTTCGGCCTTCGACACCATTAAGGTGTGCGTTGCCTATGACGTCGACGGCGAGCGCTACACGAGCGTGCCCGAGCACCAGGTGCGTTTTGAGCATGCCAAGCCCATCTACGAGGAGCTCCCTGGCTGGAAGTGCGACATCACCGGCTGCCGCAGCTTTGATGAGCTGCCGCAGGAGGCTCAGGACTACGTGGCGTTTATCGAGGATCTGGCACACACCCGCGTGACGTTCATCGGCGTTGGCGCCGGTCGCGAGCAGATCATCAACCGATTCTGGAAGTAATCGGCGTTATTTGGTTATTGCGATATACCCCTTTGCAGTCCAGATGGGCGGCCGAGGGGTATATTTGCTTGTAATAGGCCCGCGCGGAGCGGGCCGGTAATCCATAGAGGAGGCACCCTTGAAGGCGGACACTCAAACCATCGACATCCTGTTGTTGGGCAGCGGCGGCCGTGAGCATGCTTTGGCAGCCAAGCTCGCAGCATCACCGCGCGCCGGCAAGCTCTACATCGCGCCGGGTAACGGCGGCACCGCGAGCTGCGGCGAGAATGTGGTTCTCGACGATTGCGATCCTGCGGCCGTGGCGGCGTTTGCCCAGAGCCATGGATGCGGACTCGTGGTGATTGGCCCCGAGGCTCCGCTCGTGGCGGGCGTTGCAGACGCCGTCCGCGCGGCGGGCATCCCGTGCTTTGGCCCGGGTGCCGAGGGCGCCCAGATGGAGGGCTCTAAGCTGTTCTCCAAGCAGCTCATGGAGCGCGCCGGTATCCCGACGGCAGCCTATGGCTCATTTACCGACGAGGCTTCGGCTCTTGCCTATGTGCGCGAGCAGGGCGCTCCGCTGGTCGTCAAGGCCGACGGCCTTGCCGCGGGCAAGGGCGTTATCGTGGCAACCGAGCTTTCGCAGGCCGAGGAGGCTGTGCGTGAGTGTTTTGGCGGCACCTTTGGCGATGCCGGCAACACGGTGGTCATCGAGGAGATGCTGACCGGCCCCGAGTGCTCGCTGCTGGCCTTTACCGACGGCAAGACCGTGCGTCCCATGGCCACCTCGCAGGATCACAAGCGTGCGCTCGAGGGCGACAAGGGCCCCAACACGGGCGGCATGGGCGTCTACAGCCCGGTGCCCATCGTGACCGACGAGGAGCACGCCACCATGGTGAAGGTCATGGAGCAGACCGTGGC
>CATZRJ010000073.1 GCA_958423535.1 uncultured Collinsella sp. | reverse complement strand
CCGCCCACGTCGTTGATGTAGCCCTTAAACTCGGGATCGCGCGTGAGCAGCTCGGCCTCGCGCATGATCGAGTCGTGGCTGCGCATCTGCAGCACGCGGCCCTGGTGGAAGGTGAGGGCGCAAAACGAGCACTCGCCAAAACAGCCGCGGTTGGAGCTAATGGAAAACTTGATCTCGGCAAAGGCCGGCACGCCGCCCGCCGCGTCGTAGTCGGGATGCCAATCGCGTGCGTAGGGGAGTTCGGCCACCTCGTCCATCTCGTCGGTGGTGAGTATCGCCGACGGCGGGTTTTGCACCACATAGACGCTGTTGGGGTAGGGCTCTACCAGGCGATGCCCGGTGATGGGGTCCATATTCTGCTGCTGCACGTTAAAGCTGCGCGCGTAGTTGAGCTTGTCGGCGGCAAGATCGTCCCAGCTGGGCAGCAGGTCGTAGTCGTAGACCTCGTCGAGCGAGCTCGTGCGGTAGACGGTACCGTTGATATAGGTAATCTGATCGACGGGCAGTCCCGCGTCGAGCGCGTCGGCGATCTCGACGATCGCGTGCTCGCCCATGCCGTAGATGAGAATGTCGGCGCCCGAGTCGAGCAGTACCGAGCGCTTGAGCTTGTCCTGCCAGTAGTCGTAGTGGGCCAGGCGGCGCAGGCTTGCCTCGATGCCGCCGATGATGATGGGGGCGTCCTTGAACGTCTGGCGGATGAGGTTACCGTAGACCGTGACGGCTCGGTTGGGACGGCGCCCCTCCTCGCCACCGGGGGTATAGGCGTCGGTGTGGCGGCGGTGCTTGGTCACCGAATAGTGGTTGACCATGGAGTCCATGTTGCCGGCGCTGACGAGAAAGCCCAGGCGTGGCTCGCCGAGCACGGTGATGCTGGCGGGGTCGGTCCAGTCGGGCTGGCAGATGATGCCAACTTTGTAGCCGTGTGCGTCGAGGACGCGGCTGACGATGGCCATGCCAAAGCTGGGGTGGTCCACGTAAGCGTCGCCGCAGATGTAGACAAAGTCGCACTGGTCCCAGCCGCGCGCATCCATGTCGGCGCGGCTGACGGGGAGGAATTTATCGCGGCCCGGTCGCCAGGGACGGGCAGGCGCTGCCGGGGTATGAGTGGCGTGGCCGCCCTGGGCCTTGCCGCCGCGCTTTTGCTGCTGGCCCTGTTTGCCCTGCTGACTGCGCTGGTTGTTCTGAGCGTACTGAGGCTTTTTTGCCACGATCCCTCCCGGTGTTTGTATGCTGCACGTAATTGTAACCAGTCTTTTTGGGACGGGGCTAAAAAGACTGGTGGAGTACATGGGCTGGCGGATCGGCGCGTCGATGCGGGTGCTGTATCCGTCGTTTGTTTCCAGACTGTGTATCTGCGTGTTGGGGAAGCCGTCTCGCGCGCACGCCATGTTGTCAATGGGTTACAGTATGAACGGCGGCTATGTTTCCGCCAACGCACGAGAGAGTCGTCAACAAGGAGGATGCACGACGATGCAGCGTGCCAAACAGATATCGGAGTCTATTGAGCTGGGCATCATCTTGGCGCTCGCCGGTGGCTTTATGGACGTGTATTCGTACATTGGGCGCGACCATGTTTTCGCCAACGCGCAGACAGGCAACATCCTGCTCGTGGGCGTGAGCATCTCGGAGGGCAATTGGGCACTTGCGGGGCGCTACTTCTTCCCTGTGGTGTCGTTTGCCGTGGGCATTATGCTTGCCGACCTGGTACACGAGCGATTTGGCAGCGTGATCCACTGGCGTCAGGTGACGGTGTTCTTTGAAGCCGTCATCTTGCTTGGCGTGAGTTTTATTCCCGGCGGCGGTTACAACCTGCTCGCCAACTGCCTCACTTCGTTTGCCTGCGGCATGCAGGTCGAGAGCTTCCGCAAGATTCACGGTCACGGCATCGCTACGACCATGTGCATCGGCAACTTGCGCAACGCGCTGCAAAACGTGGACGATTACATCATCACCCACAGGCGCGGCTTTTTGGAAAACGGCCTGCTGTACTTTGGCGTGATCTTTACCTTTGTGTTTGGCGCCGTGTTGGGCAACTGGTGTATTGAGCGCATGGGCCTGCACGCCATCGTCGTGGCGAGCTTGCTGCTGTTTGTCGCGTTTGCCATCATGTTCATCGACCGCGAGCGCGACTTGCGCTTACGCTGGAAGGTTGCGGCCGAGGCTTGGAAAGAGGGCTGCCGAAAGTAACCGATTGCGGCAAAGGGGCTGTTCCTTTGCCGCAATTTTTTTCATCATCTGTTGAAACGCTTTAACACTTTTGACGTTCTCACGCGTTTTTTGTTTCAAAAGCGTTAGGATGGGACTTATAGCGCGGGGCGTAATGGATGCCCCGCACACGATGGGAGGCTATCAATGGCTAATCGTTTCGTTCTCAATACCATCTCTTATCATGGTTCCGGCGCCATCAAGGAGATCCCCGGCGAGCTCCAGCGTCGCGGCTACAAGAAGATCTTCGTCTGCTCCGACCCCGATCTGGTCAAGTTTGGCGTTACCGCTAAGGTGACCGACGAGCTCGACGCCGCCGGCATCGCTTGGAGCCTCTACTCCGAGATTAAGCCCAACCCCACGATCCAGAACGTCAAGGACGGCGTCGAGGCCTTCAAGGCCGCCGAAGCTGACGCTATCGTGACCATCGGTGGCGGCTCCTCCATGGACACCGCTAAGGCCATCGGCATCATCATCAACAACCCCGAGTTTGCCGATGTCCGCAGCCTCGAGGGCGTTGCTCCGACTAAGAACCACGCCGTGTTCACCATCGCCGTGCCGACGACCGCCGGTACCGCTGCCGAGGTGACCATCAACTACGTCATCACCGACCCCGAGAAGGTCCGCAAGTTCGTGTGCGTCGACACCAACGACGCCCCCGAGGTCGCCGTCGTCGATCCTGACATGATGGCTTCCATGCCCGCCGGCCTGACCGCTTCCACTGGTATGGACGCTCTGACCCACGCCATCGAGGGCTATACCACCAAGGGTGCTTGGGAGCTCTCTGACATGTTCCACTTTGAGGCTATCAAGCTGATCAGCGAGAACCTGCGTGACTCCGTCGCCGAGGCCAAGTCCGGCCAGCCCGGCTCCGGCCGCGAGGGCATGGCCCTTGGCCAGTATGTCGCCGGCATGGGCTTCTCCAACGTTGGCCTGGGCATCGACCACGCCATGGCTCACACCCTGTCCGCTCACTACGACACCCCGCACGGCGTCGCCTGCGCCATGCTGCTGCCGATCGCCATGGAGTTCAACAAGCCGGTTTGCGCCGAGCGCCTGGCCAAGGTCGCCGTCGCCATGGGCGTTGACACCACGGGCATGAGCACCGACGAGGCTGCCGACGCCGCCATCGCCGCCGTCAAGCAGCTTTCCGCCGACGTGAACATCCCGCACGTCTGCGAGGCCATGAAGGCCGACGAGATCGAGGTCCTGGCCAAGGACGCCATGGCCGACGCCTGCTTCCCGGGTAACCCGCGCGAGGCGACGCTCGACGACGTCATTGAGCTCTTCAAGAAGATCTGCCCGGCTGCCTAACTGGTTCGGCGGGCCCCTGCCCGTTAGCCCCACAATCGTCCTCGGACATGTCGGAGGCCCCGCTGCGCACTACGTGCGGCGGGGCCTCCTTCTGTCCTGCGGAAAGATTGTGGGGCTAACGGGCAGGGGCCCGCCGGCTCGTTATCGTGGCGGGCGCAGTTCTGAAGAGCTCGATGGGTCATCTCGCTAGGTAAAAAGATGGTTCGCGGTGGTATCGTTGCTGTGGGTTTAATTCGATATGAAAGGGTGACTTTGGTGTCCAAGATGGATTCTACGCTCTCCTATATTACTGACCAGTTGAAGGCGCTTACCTCGATTGCTTCGCCGACGGGCTATACCCGTGCGGCGACTGATTATCTGATGGAAACGTTGCGCGATATGGGCTTTGGGCCCGAGCGTTCTAACAAGGGCAATGTGCTCGTTGAGCTTGGCGGCGAGGGCGAGCCGCTTGTATTGGCGAGCCATGTCGATACCCTGGGCGCCATGGTACGCTCCATTAAGGACAATGGTCGCCTGCGCCCCACGACCCTCGGCGGGCATCAGTGGTCCACGGCCGATGGCGAGAACTGCACCGTCTACACGCGTGACGGCAATGTCTACACGGGCGTGGTCCTCAATACCGAGCCTTCGGCGCATGTGGCCGATGAGCCGGTCAAGATCATCGAGAAGAACATGGAAATCCTGCTCGACGAGAACGTTGACAGCAAGGACGATGTGCTCGAACTGGGTGTTCAGACCGGCGACATCATCGCTATGGACCCGCGTACCACGGTGACGGAGAGCGGCTACATTAAGAGTCGCTTCTTGGACGACAAGTTGTCGGCCTCCATTTTGCTGGGCTTGGCGCGTGCCGTCGCCGCTGGCGAGGTGACGCTCTCGCGCAAGGTATCGCTGCTCTTTACGGTGTACGAGGAGGTCGGCCACGGCGGTGCCTTTGTGCCGGCCGACACGCGTGAGATGATCAGCGTGGACATGGGCTGCGTGGGCGACGACCTGGGCTGCACCGAGCGCATGGTTTCGATTTGCGCCAAGGATTCGGGCGGTCCGTACAACTACGACCTGGTAACCACGCTGTCCAACATCGCGCGCGAGCTGGAGCTCGATTACGCCATCGATGTGTACCCGCACTACGGCTCGGACGTTGAGGCCACGCTCTCGGCCGGCTACGACATCCGTCATGGCCTGATCGGCCCCGGCGTGTACGCGAGCCACAACTACGAGCGCAGCCACATCGACGGCGTGCGCAATACCTACGAGCTGGTTCGCGCCTACGTTCAGCGCTAGGGGAGCAGCGGCCTCGGCTGGCACAGCAGTACCGACCGAGGCCGCCCACTGTAAGTTGCGGTGAAATAGGGACTGTTTAAGCGTTTAAAACCGCCAAACAGTCCCTATTTCACCGCAACTTAGGGGGCAGTGCTGTTATCTCTGCACGTGCCGTAGCACCTCAACGGCGGCGCTTACCTCTATCGTGCGGCGCTCGAGACCGCGGCGGATGGCCTTGAGGCGATTGCCTGCTGTTGCCCATGCGCTTTGTGAGAGGATTTCGACTGCCTCGTCGACGAACCCATCGAGATGCGACGCATCGAACCAATCGAGCGAGTCAGCAAATGCTAGCTGAGTGGAAGGGTCCGGACCAAACGGTTTGGCGGCAAATCCAAACTCCCCGGCAACGAGCACGGCGGTTGGCACGTTGTACCACAGGCAATTGCCACTATCGAACAGCGGTGCAGGCCGCATTTCCAGCGTGTCGACATTGCGGATGATGCCGAAGTTTCGCCAGTGGCGGTCGCTGTTGGCTAGGAGGGCATCGCAGACAATCATCTGCGACATGGATTTTCTTACCGTGGCTTCGTCAGCCCCGTGTCTGCCAAGAAAGCGACAGTATCGATCGTATGTTGAGTTTCCTCGCTGGCCACCGAGTGCGTCCCTGATATAAGCGGCCGGCACGTATTCCTCACGGCCATTAAGAAAGTCATCGCATAGGCATACGGGCCCGTCGAACATGCGCTCGACCGTATAGGGAACAAACTCACCTTTGGATAGCAGACGCCGATGTAGAGCTGTTGCAACCGCCTCGTTAAACGGTCGCTGATCGTCCATTCCGCATCCTTTAACCAGGATGCGAACGCCATTGCGGATCATCCAGGATTTGGGGAGCTCGCCCTCGGACGTATTGTCAGGATTTTTGAGTCCGATGCCCTCAAGCCAGCCTGAACGATGCTCGGGTGCCGACCGTTCAAAATTGTTTTCGAAGTAATTGAGGTGCTGCCAATTGAGCTCGTCGCAGTCGACCGGTCTTAGCCAATAGCAATCCGAAAGCGAAAAACCCAGGCAACGAACGGGCACTTCAATACCGCTGTCAATTCCCAGCTCGCGATAGCGCGAGATGAGTCCGGGGCGGACGTCGGGCACCGACCGGTGACTCCACCACGTGTTGAGTGCTCGTTTATTCACCGTTGGAGAAGAACTCGAGCACGTGCCAAACGGCATCCTTCGTGCATCGAGTATGTCGGCAATTTCAAAGGAAAACTCGCGCGTTGGATCAAACGAGACATGCGCGACCTCGTGGTCGGCTGACATCAACGTGAACTTGCGCCCTACGTCAGCTGCGGGACGGCGCCCACGCTTACGGACCTTTTGATAACCAATCGCGGAATCGTACTGAACCATTTTCCGCCCACCGACGATATCGCACGCGAGCGTTCCCGATGCAGCCAGTTGCGATATACGGGCCTTCGTAACGCCCAGCAGGCGCGCGGCGTCACCCATGGTTATATAGTTGGAAGTATTCATCTGCTGCATCACCTCGTTAAGCATTCTAATCGTTAAATATAGCAAGCACAAACATCATAATACTTAACAAAGTTGCGGTGAAATAGGGACTGTTTAGCGGCTTGAAACGCTTAAACGGGGGTGCGGACGATTTCTTGGACCGCGCCTAGGCGTATCCA
>CATZRJ010000072.1 GCA_958423535.1 uncultured Collinsella sp. | reverse complement strand
GGCCATGGCCACCGCCGCCGCGGCCGCCGATGCCCAACGCCGCGTGGCCATGGCCACCGCGGATCAGGTCGATACCCGCGCGGAGATGATCGCTCAGCTTGACGAGCAAATTGCCGCACTTGACCTCAAGATTCGCCAGCTGCAGGGCGGCAACAGCGCTGCGATGCTGTCCGGCCCCCTGCTCAAGGCCGCGGGGCTGGGCATCGAGCGCCGCAAGCTCGCTGACGAGCGGGCGAGGCTCGCGGGCGAGGACCCCGCGCCTCGCAAGCCCGAGCCGCCGCAGGCCGAACAGAAACGCCCCCGCGGCCACAAGCCCAAGCACTAGCCGCCGGACGGTAGCTTCAGCTACCTTGGCGGCGGCTTTGGCAACGGCCGCCCGCAGCGGCATCCCGACCGTTCGCGGCTGCCGCGGCAGTGGCGAAAAAATATTTTGGAGGGGTCGCGCGTGTAAATATACGCGTGCATGTGCGCCTGCGCGATGGCACGTCTGACCTGCGATAACTAGACTTTTTCGGACTTTTTTGGAGCCGTACGCTTAGGCTGCGCCACGGACGGTGGCGCAGGGTTCAAGGCAAGGAGGTTGTCATGGTCAGGGTTCGTCTTGAGGGCATGACCGACGAGGTTCGGCGCATCGCCGCCGCGATGCAGGCGGCTGGGTGCGTGCTCGAGCGTTCGCGCGAGTACCCCAACCGCGGCGAGAGCGGGTACGTGCGCGTATACCTCGACTGCGATCTGACCGAGGAGGTCGAGGACGATGATTAACATCGACGGAATCGAGTACCGCACTGCTGCACAATGGGAGAAGAAGCACCGCCACGTGCTTAAAGGCCAGCTCAAGAAGGGTGTCGAGCGCTCCTGGCGCTCGCCCAACGGTAACGAGACCATGATGTTTTACAGCGTCGAGCAGACCCGCCCTTGGGCGAAGAAGGATGTCGAAGCCGTCAACCGCCGCCGCCGCGCCGACGCCAAGGCCAAGCGCGACGCCGAGGAGTGCGAGCGCATCGAGGGCGCCGCCCGCGCGGAACAGCATCGCAAAGACCTTCTCGATTGTTGGGGGGCTCACATCGACGAGGAAACCTTGCAGGAGGGCCGCCGCGACCACACCGCCTACCAGTGGTGCGATCTCGGCTTCGTTCCGATTGCCGAAGCTCGGTGGCGGCTTACCCGATACGGAGGCAATTCCGCATGGTATTACTGCTCTCCCTGGGATGTGCGCTATGACCCAGACCGCGCCAAGGAGCTGCTGGAGACGGGGCCGCGCGAGTACGACAGGCTGCCCGACGGTCGTCCGTACGATGGGCGTCCGTGGTGGCAAGCGTAAAAACGGGGAGGGTCAAAAACCCTCCCCGTTTCGTTAGCGGTGTCGACCCGCCTACCTGCGAGTCCTGTAGACCTTGCTTCGGTGGTCAACATCGACAACAAGGATGACGAGAACATCGTCCTCGATATCGGCGACTATCCGATAGTCACCGACCCTGTAGCGCCAGAGACCTGACTTGTTCTCGGTCAATCCCTTTCCCATGCTTCTCGGGTCTTCGAGCTGTGAAATCTCATGAAGTTTCGCCACGATCCTCCTGGCGATCTGCTTGTCCAGCTTCTTCATCGAACGCTGGACGTCCTTGTCGATCTCAATCCGCCAAGCCAAGGCTTTCCTCCAGCTCGTCGAGCGTCACGGTCTCAAGCCTGCCGGCCCGGTAATCCTCGACCTTCTTCAATAGGCCGTATTCGTACTCAAGCCTGTCAATCTCGGCAGCGAGCGCTTCTGTCATGTAGAAAGTCTTCGTGCGTCCCGTTGATTTCGCCAAACGGTCGTACCTGATTGCCAAGTCCTCGGGCATCCTCAATGCCGCGGTAGCAGTTGCCACGGTGCACCTCCCAATCATCTGTATAACACGTTATACATTCTAGCACACCATTCGCCGTATAGGTGTAAAACACGTTATACAGATGGCCGCAGGGGTGTACAATAAATATATTGATAATATACGTCCTGTAAAGGCAGGGCCTTACCCCTCGGGGGCGGCTGGTATGTGGGGTGGTGTTCAGTGGCAGATCGCAGGAAGAAACCGGAGCATGATGACGCCTGGTGGGCAGACCAGCGCCATGCCTACATCGAGAAGAACGACATCCTTCTGTCCGACTATCCGTCCTGGGAATGGGTCAGCCCGTACGATTTTTGGAGGACCATCTTCCCCGAGGGCTTTCTGCAGCCCCGCGGCGAGGAGGTCCCGTGGCGCGAGAGGGGCGGCGGCCATCCCAACGGCATCGCCATCCAGATCACCAACAGGACCAAGACGGTCAAGACCAAGACGGGCCGCAAGCGCGACGTCCCCGTGGTCGAGCGGTTTACGTTGACCGACGACCTTGACGGCGTGATGGAGCGCGTCGTCGACTCGAACAGGAAGAACGAGTCCGTCTTCTGCGCGCCCGTGTCGTTTTTCGGCAAGAGCCGCGTTGCCGAGAACGCCCGGTTCCTGCATGCTTTCGCGATCGACCTCGACGGTGTCGGCGTGCAGGAGCTGAAGAACATGCTGAAGCAGTTCCGCAACGGCCACGACCCGAAGCTTGCCGCGGACAAATGGGTGTCCCTCCCCCAACCGACCTTCCTCGTGAACTCGGGTACGGGCTTCCACCTCTACTACGTCCTTGACCAGCCGATTCCGCTGGTCCCGCGCATCGTGCCGTTCGTGCAGGAGATCAAGGCGATGCTCACTGACTACATTTGGCGCGATACCGTCTCGACGCTCGAGGACGTCCAGCACCAGGGCATCTACCAGCCCTTCAGGATGCCCGGCACTCCCACGAAGCTCAATGGCAAGGCCGCGGGATCGAAGATTAAGGACAAGTACGAGGCCGTGGCGTTCGTCCACAACGGCGAGGACGGGAAACCCTGGCGATGCAGCCTCGACTACCTGCTGGGATACGCCGGGGTCCGCGGCGGCAAGGACCGCGCCGAGCTCATCGAGCTCATGCGCACCGCCGGGCGTACGCCCATCGAGCGCGCCAAGAAGCTCTGGCCGGAGTGGTACCAGGCGCGCATCGTCGAGGGCAAGGCCCCCGGCCGCTGGACCTGCAAGCGCGACCTGTACGACTGGTGGCTCGGCGAGGTCAAGACGAAGGCCACCGACCACCACCGCTACTGGTGCCTGAACGTGCTCGCGGCCTATGCGAAGAAGTGCGGTATCCCGTACGAGGAGCTCGAGGCCGATGCGCTCGCGCTCGTGCCGACGCTCGAGGACCTGACCGAGCGCGAGGACAACCATTTCACCGAGGAACACGCGCTCGCGGCCATCGAGGCGTACTACGACCCCATCATCCACAAGCTCACCCGCGACCGCATAGAGCGGCGTACGGCTATCGAGCTGCCGAAAAACAAGAGGAACGGGCGATCTCAGGCGAAGCACCTTGAGGGCGCGCGGGCCATTCGAGACATCAACAATGACAACTGGCGCGAGGGTAATGGACGAAAGCCAAAGGCCGACCTCGTCCGCGAATACGCCGCGGCGCACCCCGACGCCAGCCACAGCGCCATCGCCCGAGAGCTGGGCATCTCGCGCACGACCGTCATCAAATGGCTGCACGATGCGCCGGAGGAAGTTGCCGAGACGGAAAGGCCGAATGGTTCGTGCGACTCAGCGATGGTTGGACTCAGGGACGCCATCCGCACCTGCTTCGAGTTCGCTACCGTCGACGGAACCTTGGTGCTCCCCATAGAAGGAGCTCCATCGGAACAGGAAAAACGGGAACGGGAAACGGTAAAATCATCGGGAACCATCGGGAAAATCCCCGATGGTTCCCGGGAACCGTTCCCGATTGACGATAGGTTGACCAATGGGCATAACTAAGCGTGAAATAGCTGCTGAGCTGGGAGTTTCCAAGCGAACAATAGCTAACTACATCGGGAAACTAGGACTGGGAAACCACGTTTCCCGAAACGGGAACACCGACATCCTCGATGACTTCGCCGCGGCGGCTATCGCCGACGCGCTGAAGAACCTCGAGAAACCGTCCCGCCAGCCAGCCGCCGCGGCGCCCGCCCCGGACTCCCTGGCTGACTCCCTGGCCGCCCAACTGGAAATCGAGCGGTCCCGCAACGCCGAGCTGATGGAGGCGCTTGCGGTCGAGCGCGACCGCGCCGCCCGCGCCGAGGCCGAGGCCAAGGCGCAGCTCGCCGAGGCCAACGCAAGGGTCGCGGAGCTCGCCGGAAAGCTCGCGTCGCTCGCCGAGCGCCAGCAGGCGATCGCCGCGACGCCGTGGTGGCGTCGCGGCCGCATGGCCATGAAGCTGCTCGGCCCAGGGGGAGAATAGCGGGAGCCCCGCGGCCCATCGAAGGGGCCGCGGGGCTCTTCGGTTTTCATCGCGGCGGCAGGTTTAGAACGGGTACACGAGCTTGCCGTCGATCTCGACCTCGGCCACGCCGCAGTACTGGTTGGCGCGGTCCCAGAAATCATCCAGGCTGCCGCCGGGGCCGACCGTCGCGGCAGGCGGCAGGCGCAGCACCTCGCGGCTGAAGCCCCTTTCGGTCCGAGGCTTGGTCCCGTCATCGCCGCCTCCCCTGTCGAACTCGAGGCGGCTCCAGAGCACCGCCGCCGAGCCGTCGGCGGTGAGCTCGAGGACGTCCTTGCTCAGCGCTGCCGATCCGTCGGCGCGGGTGTAGTAGCTCTCGACCTTGTTTTTAAAAGTGATGGTGACGTTCATTTCTGATCCCCCAGCAGCATGTTGACGGCCTCGGCGATCTGTCCGCCGCGGGTGAACGGCTGGCCGTTCGTGTACCGCAGCTGCTCGGTCAGCGCGACGGACAGGGCGCGGCGGCTGTCCTCGGTATCGAAGGTCATGCCAGAGGTCTGCTCGAGGATCGCGCCGACCTCGACGAGTCGGTGGGTTCGCGCCTTCCGCTCCGCCGCGGCCTTCTTCCTCTCGAGGTCCCTCAGCTCCTTCTTCAGCGCGGCGGCGCGGGCTGCCTGCTTGTCTGCCGCGGCCCTCTTCCGTGCAATCTGCTCGTCGATGGATGCCGTCATAAATGACCGCCCTTCCTTGCTCGTTAGTGTTTTGTCTTTGCAGCAAAATATACCCATACTCACGGTAAAATTTCGCGAGCTGGGTATATCACTACCAGAGGTAGTGCGCACTTGGCAGTACTTTTGCCGCGATGCGTCAAAAGTCCTGCACTGCGTGCGGTCTTGGCAGACGGCCCTACGCCCGACCCCGAAGCCGTTCGCCTGAGACGGCTCACGTCTACGGGGTCGGGCTGCGTGGTCGCTGCGCTCCCTTGCACTCCGCGCTGCGGGCACCGTTCGCCGACCGCGGCTCACGGCACTCCGCGCCGCTGCGCGGGGCGCATCTGCGCCCCTTGCCTGAAAGGAACTCGCATGGCCATCTTCCATCTGAACTACCGCGGCTGCTCGCCCGCCACCGGGGCGGGCGCGGTCAGGAAGGCCGCATACCAGTCGGGCCAGGCGCTTGTGGAAGAGCGGACGGGGCAGCTCTGCGACTATGCCAGGAAGGAACGCGTCGTCGAGGAGGGTCTGTCTCTGCCCGGTGGCGTGCCGCCCATCGGGCGCGGCGAGCTCTGGAACGGGGCCGAGCGGGCATGGGCCGAGGGCGGCGGCGGCAACGAGCTCGTCGCGCTGCGCTATGAGTTTGCGTTGCCGATTGAGCTCGATGCCGACGGCCGCCGCGCCTGCGTGCGCGACTTCTGCGGGATGTTCCCCGCGAAGGCGTGCGACTGGGCGATACATGATGACGGCCGCGGCGGGAACCCCCACGCTCACGTCCTCGTCTCCGCGCTCGACCTTGGCGCTCAGGGCTTCATCCAGAGGACCAAGGGCGAGAAGGGGCAGTGCTGGTACCTGTGCCAGGATGCACATGGGCAGCAGGCGCCCATCCGCGCAACCGATTGGAAGGCAGCCAAGGCAGATGGCTGGGAGAAGATATATAACTTCAAGGATGGCCGCCGCCTGACCATGAAGCAGGCGAAGGCCGAGGGCCTGGGCACGAAGGACCGCACGAGTAAGAGGCCGGTGCAGATGCACCGTATCTCGGGTCAGGCCGCGCGCGACGTCGGTAGCGCTGAACTCACGGCCGTCCGCGCGGCCTGGGCAGAGATCGCCAACAGGCACCTCGCGGCGCACGCCGCGGCAACGGGTACCGCGGCTGTGGCCATAGACCATCGCTCTAATAAAGATAGGGGGCTGGACGAGCAGCCGACCGTCCACGAGGGCGGCGCGGGGCTGATCGGGCACGCCGATCGCGTCAAGCTGAATAAAGAGATACGCGACCGCAACGCCCGCCTGCGGGTCCTTCGCGCAGAGCTGCAGCAGGAGGGCGTTGCGGTCGAGCAGCTGCAACGGGAAGTCGCGGAGCTCGAGCGTCAGCGCGGCCGCATCGAGAAGGCCAAGCGCGGTCGCGCCCAGGGCAGGCACAGGGGCGCGCTGGCCAAGCGCCGCCGCGTGGCCATGGCCACCGCCGCCGCGGCCGCCGATGCCCAACGCCGCGTGGCCATGGCC
>CATZRJ010000071.1 GCA_958423535.1 uncultured Collinsella sp. | reverse complement strand
ATGGTAACGTTCTTGTCGCTTAGGAGCTTGGCTTCCTTTTTCTCAACCGTGACGCCGGGCCAGTTGCCAACGTAGCCGTTGGCGCCGGTGATCAGGTTGAAAAGCGTGGTCTTGCCGCAGTTGGGGTTACCCGCCAGCGCGACATGGATCTGAGAATCCGCCATTCAATCCTTCTTCCTTGTGTGCCTGCGCTGCTTTCTCCGCGCAAGCTGGATGATGTGCTTCAAAGTTGCAGCATTAAGTTAGAAATACCTAACTTTATCTGCAGAAATACACGTCGCGAGCCCTTACTGGACCTCGACGACGGCCGCCTCCTCCTTGCGGATGGAAAGCTCGTAGCCGCGCACGTTGATCTCGACCGGATCACCGAGCGGTGCAACCTTCACGACCTTGAACGAAGTGCCCTTGATGAGCCCCAGGTCCATAAGGTGGCGGCGAAGCGCACCCTCACCGTGAAGCTTGACGATGGTAGAGCTCTCGCCCACCTTAACGTCACCCAACGTCTTCATCCTCTTGTCCCCCTTTCGGTTTTTATGAAATGCTGCGGACTAACCGACGGTCATGATGTGCATGGCAACCTTGGAATCGATGCCAAAGCGTGCGCCCAGCACCGTGACGATGATATTGGCGCCACTCGAGCTCACCACGTGGATTTCGCTGCCCTCGACAAAGCCGAGGTCCTTGAGGTGGTGCTTCATGTCCTCATTGCCCTTTACACGAGACACGCGCACGGTTTCGCCCGCTTTTACCATCGAAAGCGGCATGGCCGGCATCTGCGGTCCGCAAGACATGAGTGGCTCCTAACGTCAGTTCGTCCTCAACATCGACGCGATAAAAGTTAACCACGTCTATGTTCGCTTTAGTAAACTAGCACGTGGTTAACTTTTTGGAAAGGGTCCCTATTCAGATTTCGAAAAAGTTTCCTATACGAAACAAAAAGGCGCGGCAAAGACCATCTCTTTGCGGTGCCTTGTCATACCAATTTATGCAACAAAGGGGACTGTCCCCTTTGTTGCATTGTTGAGATTAGAGCGAGAGGTTTCTGATCGACGTAACGCAGGAAGCCTCGTCTACGCCCGAAACGCGAAAGATGATGTCCTCGCCGCACTCGCCGTAGAGAGCCATGAGGCCCATGACATCGCGACCGTCGGTATGGCGGTCGCCGATGCTGACCGACACGTCGCTACGGTGCTTGGCAATGATGTCATAGAGCAGCGCAACCGGGCGGGCGTGTAGTCCCAACGGATCTTTAATCGTCTTTGTAAACTCGACCATGTCCCCTCCCACGACATCACACATTCGGCCGGCAAACCCAGCCACGTGGTAGTTATTGTAGCGTTAGATGTTTATCGAGGGCCCCTCCGGATACCCCGTGGTCAAAAAGTGGCAAATATGAGTACTGTCACAAATTTAGTAGCAGCAAAATCGAGAGCAAATTGCCTAGCTTGAGCGATTCGAAGAGGTTGAAAGCCGTCAAACGCCCTTTAAAGGGAGTTAGATAAATCGATTTTGAGCCCATTTTCGCTCAGAGCAGGCCGAAAAATATGGCACTTCTTTTGCAACAGTACTCATATTTGGCATTTTTTGACCACGGGGGCCAAAACCATGCCCCAAAACACAAAAGGAGGGGCCTCGTAAGGCCCCTCCTTAGGAAAGGGAATCGATTTATTCCACAGCCGCAGATTAATCCTAGCCGCTACTCCATCATATCGAGGACGGAAGGGCGAAGCTCGTTCTCGGCGGCCTCGGGATCGGTCTCGCGCAGGCGGTTGATGTAGCGGTTGTACCACATCACGGCAAGGCCCAAGAAGACAACCACGCCGCCAACGTTGTAGACCAGCGTCAGCCACAGCGGCTGATCGAGCGGAATGGTGCCGCAGATAAGCACGAAGCAGAAGACCACAAGCAGGAATGCGGCAACGACCAGGCCAAAGCTGCGCGAACCCATGCGGAAGCCACGGGGAGCGGCGTCAAAGTTCTTGCGCAGCATAAAGTAGGCAAGCAAAATCAGCAGCGGTGGGAGCAGAGCGGTGGCAGCCGTCATGTTGGTGACGATCATGAGCAGGTCGTCGAGGTTACCGGAGCCCAGGGCCGGGATGATCAGGATGGGGACGACGATGGCGAACTGCAGCCAGGCAGCGCGGGCAGGAATGCCGTGCTCGTTGAGCTCGACGATCTTGCTACCAAAGACGCCCTTGGGGATCTCGGTGAAGAAGACCTTGATGGGAGCGGAGGTCCACATCATGAGGGAGCCCAGCGTGGCGGCGAGAAGGATCAAGCCGATGACGCGCGTAGACACTTCCATGGGAATGCCAAAGTGGGCAAAGACAGCGCCGAATACGTCGAAGATACCGGTGGAGATGGCAACGCCGCCCTCGGGGATGAACAGGTTAACCAGCAGCGAAGCGCCTGCATACAGAAGGCCGATGGTCAGGCCGGCGATAACGACGGTGCGCACGAAGGCCTTGACGCCACCCTTAAGGTCGTTAAGGAACACGCCGACAGACTCAGCGCCGCCAACGCCCTGGATGATCCAGGCAAGCGTACCGAAGAAGCCCCACGCAGTTGCGAAGTTGCTCATGTCGGGAGCCATGTTAGCGGGAGTAGGAGCCGTAGCGAACTCAACGCCGCCAAAGGCAGCAGCCAGGGACAGCAGGATGAACACAGCGGTCAGGCCGAGAGCCGCGGTCGAACCGAAGGAGGAAATGGAGCCGATCCACTTAGCGCCCTTGGTCGAAACCCACGTGGCGATAGCAAAGACGACGATCTCGATAATGGTGATCCACAGCTGCGAAAGCTCGGCGTTGGCACCAAAGAACACGTAGCTCGCGTAGATGATGACGTTGGGCAGGACGGACGCAAAGAAGAACAGGTTAACGAACCAGTAGCTAAATGCCGTCAGGAACGCCCAGCGACCACCCATCGAGGTCTTAACCCATGCGTACACGCCAGACTCGGAGTCCTTGTTGAGGCCGACGAACTCGGCGGTAACCAGGGTATAGGGGACAAAGTACAAAAGCGTGGCGAAGAAGAACGACGGCGCAGCTGCCAAGCCGATGGCCGCGTTGTTGTTGATGATGTTCTTGATACCGAACACGGCGGCGACCGTCATGCCCAGCAGAGCGAACGAACCAATCGTTCCTCGTTTTTCAGAGCTCATAAGCCCTCCCAATCATCTGTTAAATGTCATCTAAAACCGTCCGAGCTGCAAGTGCAAACACGGACGGCGCACCTGCTAAGGGGAATGGGGAAAAGGGAGTCAACAAAGCCATCCCCCTTAACGGCGCGAAGCAAACGTCCAGGCGGACGAATACTACTTGTTGGGGAAGGAATAACCTTCGACTGTCACGTGCAGTACCACGACGCGGGGATCCGCGGCGTCGGCCACGACACGGTAGGCCTCGTCAATTTCGACGACGGCAACGCCGCCGGTGGGAATCGTCACGGTCTCCCCCGTACCCTCAAAGCGCTCGCGATCATCGATATCGCTGTAGGCGCGCGTACAGGTAAGATCGGCCTTGGAAGCCACCTCAACGGTCAGATTGCCGTCGAGCGGGGCGAGCACGGCATGGTAGCGACGGTGACCGACCAGATCGGCAGTAGCCGCCTCGTGGGCGTTCACCCACCAATACACCAGCGAGTCGCCGATAGAGTACGCCACATCGTGCTGCAGTTCAGAAACGCCGTCGAGTGCCTGACCGGTACGCATCCACTTCTTGACGGACTTCATCTGGGCGTCGAAATCGGCACGCGAGTTAAAGATATGCATGACTTATGCCTCCTTAATGGGTGCCAGCGCCTGAGCCAGATCGGCAGACGTCAGCGGTCGCAGGGACACCTCAAAGCTGAAGCTCTCAAAACGGGTGCGATAGGAATCGAGCACCTCGGAACCCCAAGAGTTCGAGCCAAGGCCGAGCAGCTGGTCGTTGATGTTGACCGTAACCGTGTCGCCCGGGACAAGATCGTAGACATGCTTGGCATTATCGATAGCCTCGCAGCTATAGGGCCATGCGGAGAACGAGAACGGATTGGAAGCGGCGTCGCTCGGACGCGTCACGACCAGACCGTCACCGTGGCTGGAGCGCAGGGCGACCCAGCGGGTACCCTCGCGGTTGGCGCAGTCCTGGGGCATAACGTAGGGCGTGAACATGTCGTCGACCGTAGTGCGGTAATGACCGACCGGGTTGGCGCGCAGCGAGTCCGGATAGTTCTCGCCCGGGCCGTGGCCATACCACTCGACGGCACGATCACAACCGGGAACCTCGAAGGAGATGCCGATGCGCGGGATAATGTCCGAATAGTCGCCGTAGGGCTCGCCGGAAACCTTGAGGTCGACGCGGCCACTCGGAAGCACGGTATAGACGAGCTCGACGCGCATGCCGAACGCGCGGACGGGAGGAGCGATACGCTGGCTCACGGTAACGACGACCGCATTGTCGTCCTGCTTCCAAGAAACATTACGGGTAGACGTCTGCATCACATCGATGAAGTTATCCTTCCACAGGGAGTCGTACTCCTGGGCGTGGTTATCGACGAGCGGATGCCAAAAACCAACCTGGGGACCGGAGGTCATGACGTCGCGACCGGATGCCTTCCACTCGCTCACGGTACCGTTGACCTTGCTGAAGGTCAGCTCGCCGTTGAGGGAGCGAATACGAATCTCCTGCTCGGTCTCCTCGACCGTAAGCTCAGGACGAGTGGGGGCGGCAATTGCCGGCGCCGGATGGTTTACGATGGCAAACTGGCTTGCACCCAGTTGGAACATCGGCTCGCACCAGGCGTGAGCCGCCATGGTGTAGGCGTGCACGGTCAGCAGGGTCTCGCCCACTGCGGCCTCGCGAATCACCAGCGGAAGCTGGACGGACTCGCCGGGGGCAACCGCACCGGGCATGAGCGTCTTGCGGCAGACCACGTCGCCGTCCACCAGGGTCTCCGCCGACAGGCAGACATCCTCGAGGGTGGTAAACCAACGCTTGTTGGTGACGGTCAGCTCGCCCGCCTCGGCATCGTAGGCCATGCGAACCGGGCAGATGACCTGGCCGTACTCGGTAAGGCCCGGGCTCGGCTGCTGCCAGGGGAACACCATGCCGTCGATGCAGAAGTTGCTGTTGTTGGGGTAATCGCCGTTGTCGCCGCCATACATGTCGTAGGCAACGCCGTCCTCGGTCACAGCAGCCAAACCGTGGTCGCACCATTCCCAAATAAACTGGCCTTGGATGCAATCCCAGCGATCGAAGACCTCCTGGTACTCGGACAGGCCTCCGGGACCATTACCCATGGAGTGGCCGTACTCGCAGTTGATGCGCGGCTTGGGGAACGGATGCTCGCCAAAGTCGTTCATCTGCGACACGCGGGAGTACATGGTGGAAATGACGTCGACGGTATCGGCGTTGCGATCCTCCTCGTAGTGGACCGGACGACCGTCGAGCTCGTGAGCTTTGGCGTACATCGCGCGGATGTTGCAGCCATAGCCGCTCTCGTTGCCCATCGACCACATGATGATGCACGCGTGGTTGCGTTCCTGCATCACCAGGCGCTCAACACGGTCAACGTAAGCCGGCTCCCAGGCAGGGTCGTCGGTGACCAGGGCGATATTGCCGATATTCTCGAAGCCGTGGCTCTCCATATCGGTCTCGGCGACCAGCATGATGCCGTACTCGTCGCACAGCTCGTAGAAGCGCGGATCGTTGGCGTAGTGGGACGTGCGCACCGCGTTGATGTTGTGCTGCTTCATGAGCTCCAGGTCGCGGCGCATGCGCTCGAGACCCACGGCGCGGCCCTTGTGATCGTCGTGGTCGTGGCGGTTGACGCCATGCATCTTAAAGTAGGTGCCGTTAAGGTAGATATGATTGCCCTCGACCGTCACCTCGGCAAGGCCTTGGCGATGCGGAACGTACTCGCTGATCTCGTCGCCGTCGTAGACCTCAAGCGTAAGGTCATAGAGGAAGGGGTCCTCGGGGTTCCAGAAGTGGGCATCGGCAACGCTGCACTCGGCATGGCCGTCGACGCACTCGCCCGTAGCGACCACATTCTGGCCATCGCTGAGCGTATACACGACGCGACTTGCGCCCTCGGCAACCGTATCGAGCGTGATCAGAGCGGCATCGCCCTCGCGGTGCGTGCGGAACCTAAAGTCGACCAGATGCGCGGCGGGACGCTGCATGAGGTACACATCGCGGAAGATGCCCGATGCCCACCACATGTCCTGGTCCTCGATGTAGCTACCATCGCTGTACTGCAGAACCTTGACCGCAAACAGGTTGTCGCCCTCGACGAGCGCGTCGGTCACGTCAAACTCGGCGGACAGGCGCGAACCCTTGGTCATGCCGATAAACTTGCCGTTGACATACAGCTCGCCGTAGCTCTCGATACCGTCGAAGCGAATAATCTCGCGAGCGCCGGCAGGCACGGCGGGAAGTTTGACGATGCGTTGGTAGACGCCCGTAGGGTCGTCGGAGGGAACGAACGGCTGATCCACCGGGAACGGAAAACCCTCGTCGGTGTAGGCAAGGTTGCCATAGCCGTCTACCTGCCACAGGTGCGGAACCTCCACGTGATCCCACTCGGGCTTGTACGTGCAAAGTGCTTCGTTGGAGACGGCCGCGGGGCCCTCAAAAAGGCGGAACTGCCACGAGCCGGACAGCTGGACAAATCCGCGCGACAGCTCGCGGCTGTACGTAGCGGCGAGATCGGCGGCCTCATAACCCATAAAGTACGCATGGGGTGCCAGGCGGTTCCTGTGGGTGAGCGCTTGGTTTTCCCAATCGTTAATGGCGTCCATGGTGATGCTCCTTC
>CATZRJ010000070.1 GCA_958423535.1 uncultured Collinsella sp. | reverse complement strand
CCGCGAACGGTCTTTATACTAATTAGCAATATCCGCAACGTATAAGACGTTATAATGACCATAACGAAAAGGAGGAGGCAAGATGAATCAGATCATTCTCGCATCTCATGGCGGCCTGGCCGCAGGCGCCAAAGACACGCTCGAGATGGTTCTCGGCGACGTGTCGAACGTCCACGTCGTGTCGCTTGCTCGTGACGACAAGGAGCCCATCACCAATAAGGTGGACGCCATGATCGCCACGTTCAACGCGGACGACACCGTCTATGTGCTGACCGATATGCTCGGCAGCTCGGTCAACAACAACATGGTCGAGCTTTCCAAGAACGGCACGAAGTTCACGGTCGTCAGCGGTTTCAACATCCCGTTGGCGCTCACGCTCGCTATGAGCCCCGCCCCCGTCAAGGGAGCCGAGCTCGCGGCCCTCATCAACGAGGCCCGCACCGGTCTGACCAACCCCAACGCACCGGTCGAGGCCGCCGCGGCTCCCGCCAAGAAGGCCAAGGCGTCCCGTCACAGCTCCGGTCCCGCCAAGATCGTCCTCGCACGTCTTGACTACCGTCTGCTGCACGGCCAGGTCGTCTTTACCTGGACCACCAAGGTCCAGGCTGAGCGCATCATCGTCGTCGACAACGCTGCCGCCAACGATGACATCAAGAAGGGCGCTCTTAAGTTGGCCAAGCCCCAGGGCGTGCGCCTGAACGTCTTCACCGTCGAGCGTGCCCTCGCCAAGATGGACAAGCTCAACACCCTCGGCGAGCGCGTCATGTTCGTCTTTGGCAACACGGCCGAGATGCTGCAGTTCTGCCAGGGCTACAAGCTCGACGCCATCAACCTGGGCGCCACCGCCAACCACGACGGTGCCGATCAGGTCGGCGGCAAGGACAGCTCCGTCTTCCTCGACGCCACCCAGAAGGCCGACGTCAACCAGCTGCTCGACATGGGCATCAAGCTCTACGTCCAGCAGACCCCTACGTATCAGAGCGTCGACATCGACGCCAAGCTGTAATCAACCAGGCTTTTGCCTGACTGAAAGGAGAAGGGTATGAATACGTTCATCAGTGCGGTGCTCGTCGGCCTCGTCGGCGTGTTCTGCATGTGGGACTCCCGCCTGCTCGGTCGTCTTAACTTCGAGCAGCCCCTCGTTGGCGCTACGCTCGTCGGTCTGCTGCTGGGCGATGTGCCCACCGGCCTTGCCGTCGGTGCCGCCGTCGAGCTCGTGTCCATGGGCCTGGTGCAGGTCGGCGCCGCCGTTCCGCCCGATATGGTCCTGGGCGGCATCGTGGCCGCTGCCTTTGCGTGCCTGACCGATGCTTCCGCCGAGACCGCCATGACGATCGCCATCCCGGTCGCCGTCCTGGGTCAGCTCCTCGGCATCGTGTTCCGTTCCATCATCGCCGCCCTCACCCATGTGGCAGATAGCGCGATCGATAACGGAAAGTTCAAGACCGCCTACCGTATGCACATCTGCGCCGGCTCCGGTCTGTACGCCGTCATGTACTTCCTGCCGATCTTCCTCGCCGTCTTTGTTGGCACCGACCTGGTTCAGGCCATCGTCAACATGGTTCCCGAGTGGCTGTCCACTGGTCTTAACGTTTCGACCAAGATCATGACTGCCTACGGCTTGGCCCTGCTGCTCACCATGATGATCAAGAAGGGTATGACTCCGTTCCTGTTCATCGGTTTCCTGCTCGCCGCTTACCTCAACCTGTCCGTCATCGCGGTCGCTCTGATCGGTGTGTGCCTGGCTGTCGTCTTCATGGGCTTCAAGTTCAACGGTTCCCATGCAGCCGCCGGTGTCGATTCCGACTACGATCCGCTCGAAGACGACGAAGACTAAGGAGGAACACACTATGGCAACCGCAACCAAGGACGTGTCCCTGAACAAGAAGGTCAGCCAGTTCTTCTGGCGCTCCTGGGCCATCCAGGCCTCTTGGAACTACGAGCGTCAGATGAACATGGGCTTCCTCTACGGCATGGTTCCCACGCTCGATCGCCTCTATCCGGACGAGTCCGACCCCAAGCAGCTCGCTGCTAAGAAAGAGGCTTACCACCGTCACATGGCGTTCTACAACTGCACCCCGCAGACGAGCGCTTTCATCCTGGGCCTCTCCGCCTCCATGGAGGAGGAGTACGCCAAGGATCCCGAGAACTTCGATCCCGATTCGATCAACGCGGTCAAGACCTCCCTCATGGGTCCGCTCTCCGGCATCGGTGACTCCTTCTTCCAGGGCACCATCCGCGTTATCGCCTTTGGTCTGGGCGTTCAGCTGGCTCAGCAGGGCTCCATCATGGGCCCGATCCTGGCTATGCTCATCTCCATTGTCCCCTCTGTGCTGATCACTTGGTTCGCAGCCAAGATGGGCTATCAGGGCGGCCACGAGTACCTGAGCAAGCTTCAGGGCGGCGACCTCATGGAGAAGCTCATGTATGTCTGCGGCATCGTGGGCCTTATGTCCGTGGGCGGCATGATCGCTACGCTGATCGGCGCCACCACCCCGCTGCAGTTCGCTGAGGGCACCGTTGTTATCCAGGACATCCTGGACGGCATGATGCCCCAGATGATCTCCCTTGGCCTCACCGGCCTTATGTACTGGCTCATCAAGAAGAACGTCAACACCGGTTGGCTTCTTGTGATCGCCATCGTGGGCGGCATCGCCCTCTCCGCGGCCGGCATCCTGGCCTAGTCGCGACCAAGCGTCTAACCGCTTTCCCCCGGGGGCCTGCCTGGCATCCCATACCCCAGGCAGGCTTCCATCCCCAAAATGCGACAATGGGACAGTCCCCTTGTCGCATCCTCAACGGACCGGCGACTCGGTCCAAACCACGGTAACCCTGCGAGCGCCCGGCAATGTGGCGCCGCAAAAATCGAAAGGAATGTGTCAGATGTACGAGATCGACCTTAACCTCCCTAAGCAGATCGTCGCTGACGTCCTGTCCAACCACGAGATCCACAGTGTCGCCTTCGTCGGCTGCGGTGCTTCCATGTCCGACCTGTACCCCGCCAAGTACTTCCTGGCCAACAACACGGACAAGCTGAACGTTCAGATCTTCACCGCTAACGAGTTCAACTATGACACGCCTTCCTGGGTCAACGAGCACACCTTCGTGATCACCTGCTCCCTCGGTGGCTCCACGCCCGAGACCGTCGAGGCTAACAAGACCGCCAAGAAGCACAACTGCCCGGTCGTCTCCCTCACCAACAAGGCTGGCTCCGCCCTGACCGTCGACGCTGACTACGTCATCGTTCACGGCTTCCACGCCAACTTCGCTGCCAAGTGCGAGAAGCCCGGCTACGCCATCGCTCTTGCTGTCGAGATCCTTCAGCAGACCGAGGGCTATGACCACTACGAGGACATGATCACCGGCCTCACCAACGTCTTCGAGCTCTGCGAGAACGCCGCTCAGCACTGCAAGAAGCTCGCCAAGAAGTTCGCCGAGGACTTCAAGGACGACAAGATGATCTACTTCATGGCTTCCGGTGCCTCCGAGAAGATGGCTTATTCTCACGCCGCCTTCCTGTTCACCGAGATGCAGTGGATCGACGCCGCCGCCTACAACACCGGCGAGTACTTCCACGGCCCGTTCGAGGTTTCCACCGAGGGTAAGCCCTACGTCTTCTTCATGTCCGATGGCGCCACCCGTCCGATGGACGCCCGCGCCCTCACCTTCCTTGAGCGCATGGGCGCCAAGGTCGCTCTGATCGACTCCAAGGACTACGGCCTGGCTGACGCCGTGCCCGCGAGCGTCGTCACCTACTTCAACCCGCTGCTGCACCTCGCCGTTATGCGCGAGTACGGCAACCAGATTGCCGAGGCCCGTCAGCACCCGCTGACCATGCGTCGCTACATGTGGAAGCTTTCCTACTAATCACAAGTAAGTAGACCTTACGGGTTGATTGAGAGGGGATGGGGTTTGCGCCCCGTCCCCTTTTTGCTTTGGGGAGGGCGTGTCCGTCGTGCCATAAAACCCCAGATAAAACCTACCAAAATAAACCTGTCCCTTTTTGGCAGGTGGGAGGAGATGCGTATGATCAAGGCAGTGCTGTTCGATATGGACGGCGTGCTGGTCGATACCGAGTGGTTCTACAACCGTCGTCGCGTGGCGTTTATGGAGGAGAAGGGCTTTCACTTTGACGAGATCCCCGATCTTTCGGGGTCTAACGAGCCGGCCATTTGGAAGGCGCTGGTGCCCGACGATGTTGAGCTGCGCGAGCGCCTGCGCGTGGAGTATAAGCAGGTCTACAGCCCGGACCACCCCGTTCCGTATGCCGAGCTGCTCAACGAGCAGACGGAGCCGGTGATGCGCGAGCTGCACGAGCGTGGCGTGAAGTGTGCCATCGCGAGCTCGTCCTATCGCGAACTGATCGACGAGCTGGTGGAGATTGCCGGCATCGCCGACGTGCTGGACTACACCATCAGCGGCCACGAGTGCAGTGCGTTTAAGCCAGACCCCGAGATCTACCTGCGTGCCATGGAGACGCTGGGGGTGGAGCCTGCCGAGTGCCTGGTTATCGAGGATTCGCCTTTAGGCATCGAGGCCGGCAAACGCTCCGGCGCCCGCGTCCTGGCGCTGCGTCCGCACGAGGGCGTCAACCTCGATCAATCGCGAGCCGATGCCGTTATTGATAATCTGACCGACATTTTGGCCGCTTTGTAGTGTCAATCCGCCGCGAGAAGCACGGGTTCAAACGTTTTTTGCGGTGGATTGGCTTAATTAGTCATCTATTTTGATCCGTTTGGCTTCGATTCGGACTAAGTGAGTAGACTTTTTGGTGTAGGACGAGCACAAAGTGCATCTGCTCTAGTAAAACCGCAGGTCACAGGGGTGGCGGTTTTGGGTGTGCTCGGCAGATCGTAAAAAGTCTACTCACTTATAATTTGGGCCTTTGGTCGTGGGGGTTGTTGGTCCCGCTTTGGTTGTCGAGGGAGGGTGAATTGAAGCGCCCCCGCACGCTCCATGCTACAATCGCGGGCATGCCCCACAACCACATCTGCCTTCGAAAGGAGCCTACGTGGCGAACGCCATCGATCAGCTCACGGACCGCGTGCTCATGCTCGGCCGTCTCACCATCGTTCGCCGCGCTATTACCGCCGTGGCGGTCACAATTTCCGCCGTTCTCCAGACATTCCTGATCCAGGCGTTCATTCAGCCCGCCGACCTGCTTCCGAGCGGTCTTACCGGCGTCGCGGTCCTGCTCGATCGCGTTACCTCGCTGGGCGGCGTTCACATCGACATCTCTCTCGGCATGCTTGCGCTCAACATCCCCGTGGCGCTCCTATGCTGGAGTGGCATTAGCAAGCGCTTCGTCATCTTCTCGATGATGCAGGTCGTGCTCTCGTCGCTGTTCCTCAACGTCTTTCACTTCGCTCCGTTTTTGGGCGACAAGATCATGCTCATCATTTTTGGCGGCGTGGTCTCGGGTCTGGGCGCTGCCATCGCGCTTAAATCCGGCGCATCCACCGGCGGCACCGACTTTATCGCGCTGTGGGTTTCCAACCACACGGGCAAGACCATCTGGGGCGTCATCTTTGGTTTCAACTGCTTTATCCTGGCGATCTTTGGTTTTATGTTTGGCTGGGACAAGGCGGCGTATTCCATCGTGTTCCAGTTTATTTCGACCAAGACCATCGACAGTTTCTATCGTCGTTACGACCGCGTGACGCTGCAGATCACGACGCGCAAGGCAGACGAGGTCATGACCGCCTATGTTGACCATTTTCAGCACGGCATTAGCTGCGCCGAGGTCATTGGCGGATACAGCCGCGAAAAGATGTATCTGCTGCACGCCGTTGTCTCGACCTACGAGAGCCAGGACATTATCAAGTTGGTGTGCGACATTGATCCCGGCGCCGTGATCAATGTGTTCCACACGCTCAACTTTGTGGGCGGCTGGTGGGGCGGTCATGTCGACGAGCCCATGCCCACGGCCGTACCCGATCCCGACAAGCCCGCACGCATGGCCAGCAGGCAGGCGCGCCTCAGCGAGCAGGACAGCCTGCAGCAGGACGACGGCAGGTAGGGTTTTGGCATTTTGCCGGCCTGGCGCAATCCTGTCCGCTTGAGCCTCCCGAAAGCCTCGCTGCTTTCGGGAGGCTCTCGTTTGCCCAGATAAAACCTGCCAAAATGAAGCTGTCGCTTTTTGGTAGGGAGGGTGTATCGTTTTATCATTATGAGGTAACATGAAACTAGACGTTATATACGTATTAGTTATTTCGATATTTCGATAAGAGTGATTAGATATGCCTACGCCTAAAAATGCACCGCTTTACCAGCAGATTTATGACGAAATCAAGGACGCGATCGAGAAAGGTGTTTATGCACCCAAGGAGCGTATTCCGTCCGAGCTTGAGCTAGCCGAGCAGTACGACGTGAGCCGAATTACGGTGCGCCGCGCCGTCGAGGAGCTGTGCTCCGATGGCTACCTGGTTAAGCAGCAGGGCCGCGGCACCTTTGTCTCCACGCCGCACATCAACCGCCAGTTTCACGCCTCGACGCTGCAGACGTTTACCGCGCTGTGTGCCGGCAACGGCATGAAGGCCGGTGCGCACGTGATCGATCGCCAGATCGTTCCGGCGCGCCAAAACGAGATGGAGTTCTTTGGCCTGCAGAAGGATGCGCTGCTGCTGCATATCAAGCGCGTGCGTACGGCCGACGGCGAGCCCATCTTTGAGGAGAACATCTTTGTGCCGTTTGACGCCTACCGTGAGCTGTTGACGGCCGATCTTGAGGACAAGTCGATTTTTGCCGAGGTCGAGCGTGTTGGCGGAACGCCGATTGCATCGGTTGGCTACCGCACGGTCGAGGCTGTTCGCGCCAATGCCGAGCAGGCGGCCGAGTTGGGCATTGC
>CATZRJ010000069.1 GCA_958423535.1 uncultured Collinsella sp. | reverse complement strand
TCCTTACGCGCGATGCTCGCGTGGTCGAGCGCAAGAAGTACGGCCTCAAGAAGGCTCGCCGCGCTCCCCAGTTCTCCAAGCGCTAAGGTTTTATCTCCTTACGAGATGCAATGTACAAGCGGGGCCTGCCGATTGCTCGGCGGGTCCCGCTTTTCTTTTTCGACTAGGGTGGGCGGCTGCGTTTTGCCCACTTGGGAAGGAGCGATCCTATGCCCCAGAACATCTTCGGTACCGACGGCGTCCGTGGCGTCGCCAACGCCGACCTCTCGTGCGACCTCGCGTTTCGCCTCGGCCGTGCGGCGACCAAGTTCCTTGGTCCGGACATTTGCATCGGCCGCGATACGCGTCTTTCGGGCACCATGCTCGAGAGCGCTCTGACCGCCGGCATTATGGCCGAGGGCGGCCGCCCGCACTGCTGCGGCGTCATTCCTACGCCGGCCGTGGCGCTGCTCACCGTCCAAAACGAGCTCGACGGCGGCATCGTCATTTCCGCTTCGCACAATCCGCCGGAGTTCAACGGCATCAAGTTCTTTAGCCGCAAGGGCATGAAGCTTCCCGATGCTGTCGAGGAAGAGATCAGCGCTTGGGTCATGTCCGAGGAGGCCATGGCTGCCGATACGCTGCCGACCGGTGCCGGTGTGGGTCACATCATCAAGATGAAGGACGCTCGCAAGGCATATGTCGACCACGCTATCAGCACCCTCGACGGCCTTAAACTCGACGGTCTGGTTGTTGCCGTCGACTGCGGCCACGGCGCTTCTTGCCAGACCACGCCCGCCGCGTTGCAGCGCCTGGGCGCCACGGTCCATGCCATCAACACCGACTACTGCGGCACCGACATTAACGTCGAGTGCGGCTCCACTCACCTTGAGCCCTTGCGTGAGCTCGTACTGCGTACCCATGCCGACATCGGCCTGGCCCACGATGGCGACGCCGATCGCGTGCTGTTCGTGGACAGCGAGGGCAACGAGATCGATGGCGACTACATCCTGGCCATCTGCGGCTCCGACCTGGCCGCTCGCGGTAAGCTCGCCAACTCCGAGATCGTCTCGACCGTTATGTGCAACCTTGGCTTCTCCATCGCCATGAAGGAGCAGGGCTTTGAGATGGTGCAGACCGCCGTGGGCGACCGCTACGTTTTGGAGCGCATGCTCGCGGACGGCGCTGTCATCGGCGGCGAGCAGTCCGGCCACATCATCTTCCTGGAGCACAACACCACCGGCGACGGCTTGGTGACGGCCCTGCAGCTTCTGGCCGTGCTCAAGCGCACCGGCCGCACCCTCACCGACCTTGCCGGCATCATGAAGAAGTACCCGCAGGTGCTCGTCAACGTGCATTCCGACAACAAGGCCGGCCTGGACGATTGCCAGCCCATTTGGGACGCCGTCGCTGCCGCCGAGAAGGAGCTCAATGGTCGCGGCCGTATCCTGGTGCGCCCGAGCGGTACCGAGCCGCTGGTTCGCGTTATGGCCGAGGCCGAGACACACGAGCTGACCCAGCGCGTTGTCGATGACATCGTCGAGGTTGTCAAGCGCGAACTTCCCTAATGGTCAATAACGGGTGCCAAGTGGTAAACTGTTAAGGCTATTTTGATTGATTGGTATGTCCGAGGGGGAGCATGTTCACTAAAGTCCTAAGGTCTTTTGGTATGCGTGGTCGAGTCCTTACGCTGGATGCTCCCATCTCGGGCGATGTCATTCCGCTTTCCGAGGTAAACGACCAGACGTTTGCCACTGGCCTTTTGGGTCAGGGCGTGGCGATTCAGCCCACGGGCACACGTGTGATCGCGCCGGCGGATGCTAAGGTCGAGGCGATTTTTCCCACGGGTCATGCCGTTGCGCTTAACATGGTCGATGGCTTGGACGTGCTTATTCACGTTGGTTTGGACACTGTTCAGCTCGAGGGCAAGCACTTTACCGTACATGCGCAAGTGGGTGACATCGTCCATAAGGGCGATGTACTCATCGAGTTCGATCGCGAGGCAATTGCTGCCGAGGGCTACGATGTGACGGTTCCCATCTTGGTGTGCAACTCCGTTGAGTTCTCGAGCATTAAGGGCTCCGTCGGGGAGCATGTCGAGGAGATGGACCAGCTTATCGTCGCTCGCGAGCGCTAGTTAGTGCTTTTGGCCTTTAGCCTACAATTCAAACACGTTTACGGAGGGCGCCCTTGAAAGAGGACGCCCTCCGTGGCAAGATGGGAAACGTCCGAAGCTAAACAGCTTTGGGTCACCGTGGACGGGCAGGGGCCTCGACGCGGCTAGACACGAGACACATACATTACGCGACCTCGCCCTGGTGGCCGCACACGTTGGTTGCGGCCGACGCGGGCCGCGGGCAAGTGCTTGTAAGGGAGCCTTGCCTCTCTTGTACGAGAAAGGACGCGTAATGAAGATCATTAAAGCTAAAGACTACGAGGATATGAGCCGCAAGGCCGCCAATATCATCTCGGCCCAGGTTATCCTCAAGCCCGATTGCGTGCTGGGTCTTGCCACCGGCTCCACCCCGATTGGCGCCTACAAGCAGCTCGCCGCTTGGTACGAGAAGGGCGACGTCGACTTCGCCGAGGTCAGCACCTATAACCTGGATGAGTATCGCGGTCTTTCGCACGACGATCCCCAGAGCTATCACTACTTTATGCGCGAGAACTTCTTCGATCACATCAATATCGATCTGAACAACACGCACGTGCCCGATGGCTCCAACCCCGATGCCGCTGCTGCCTGCTCCGAGTACGACAAGATCGTCGCTGCCGCCGGTTACCCCGATCTGCAGCTGCTCGGCATTGGTAATAACGGTCATATTGGCTTCAACGAGCCCGATGACCACTTCTCCAAGGGTACGCACTGCGTCGACCTGACCGAGAGCACCATTCAGGCCAACAGCCGCCTGTTCGACAGTATCGATGATGTGCCCCGTCAGGCTTACACTATGGGCACCCAGACCATCATGTATGCCCGCATGATCCTGGTTGTCGCCAACGGCGAGGCCAAGGCTCAGGCTGTGCACGATATGTGCTATGGCCCGGTTACGCCCGAGTGCCCCGCTTCGATCCTGCAGCTCCACACCAATTGCGTCGTCGTTGCTGACGAGGCCGCTCTTTCGCTCTGCGAGTAACGCGACCAAGCGATCTTACATAGCTTTCCAAAAGGCCCTCGCTTTGCGGGGGCCTTTTTAGTGGATGCGGGCCGTAACGTGTGCATGACGGAAACCTTGCCACATGCTTGGCGAGTCGGCTCTAAATCATGAGATTCATTCCATACCAGATTCTATGCACATTTGCCACTATAGAGTCGCAGGCGGTAGCGAGGAATAGGCGAGTTGCGCAACTCAAATAAAAACAGCCGACTGCGCTACACTGCAAATTGGATGGGACATGCTGGCAAGCGCATTGACCTGCGCAAAGACCTATTGGTCGGGGGATAAATTACCATCGGGCCTCGCTGTACAAAAACTTGCCAAACACGTACCGGCAGACAACCAAAAACTCTAAGTTGCGCTATTCACGGGGTGGCTCATATGGTCCTGCAGCTACGGTGTCCATATGGTCGAGTAGAGGAGCAGGCATGGTAAACGATCTGGGCAATACGGACGACCTCGAGTTGATGCCGACGGGCGGCGGCTATATGGTGCGGCGCGATCGCTTGATGAACGAGCTCATCGTTAAAGGGCGCAAGGCAGGAATCGTTCTGCTTTACGCGCCCGACGGGTTTGGTAAGACGTCGGTATTGCTGCAATACGTGCAGGAAGTTAAATCGGATCCCACGCGAGGGCCGGTTCGGATAATCGAGGCCGACCGCGCGATTGGACGCGAGCTCTTTATGCAGCTCGAGGTTGTCGCCGATGAGCTCAAGGACAAACCGCATTCGCTCGTTGCAATCGACAACGTGCCCAATCTCGAGCAGCGCGAAACAGAGGACCTCATCGATCGAATCCGCAGCTTACGTGCAACGGGGACGGGGGTCTTTATTGCCTGCCGCCCCTCCAACCGATTGCTTATCCACGGGCTGGGCGATTCTGTAAAAGTCAATGCGCAGATGCTCAAGGTGCACGCCTATGAGTATTCGTCATGGGCCACGGCCTTCTCGATCAGCACATCGCTCGATTTCTATCGGCTCACACAGGGTGTGCCCGAGCTGGTATCTGCCTTGCAGACGGGAATGTATGGACAGGGCGATGTTGCCGGGTTGCTCGAGAACGAAATCGTCAACGTGTACGGTGCGGCGCTGGCCGATCTCGCATCGTTCGAGAACAACCTGCTGTTTACCGTTGCCTGCTTGATGGTACTGATGGGCGAGGGCCGCATTGCGGAGCTAGAGGCGTGCGGTGTGAGGCTTTCGATGGTCGACCAGTCCATCTTTGTGCGCGATTATCCGATTTTTGGCGTGGATCCGTCTGATCGCACCTTTAGGTGTTTGGGCGCTAAGGACAACGCGCGCCTGAGGTTGCGAAAGCTTGTTGCCGAGATTCGTCCCGAACTTGTATCGCGGGCTGCTCGCATTTTGATTAAGGCAGGCCGATGCGATTTGGCCATGGACCTGGCCGATGCGTTCTTGGACCGCCGTGTGGTGTTGGAGCTTGCCGGGCAGTATGGGGCCGATCTTGCCCTGACCGGGCATGGAGGGGACATTTGCCGTGCGGCGTCGGCGATGATCAATGCGGAAAAGCAGGAGCAAGAGCCGACAGCCGCCGAGGCACTCGGCGTGTATCTGGCGGCTGTCAGCGTGTGCAATACAAAGCTCGCAAGGTATATGGCGTCCGTTATCGAACGTGCGGGCGATCAGGCGGCGCGCGAGCTCGACCCCGCTACCTGGAAAATGGCCCAGGCGCTCACTATCGCCTTTTACGGCGACAATGACCTGGGGCTTCCCGCCAACCCTGTTTTGCAAGAACAGACATCCTGCGAGGTGCTCGACATGCTGTCCGCACATATCGAGGTCAAGCGCCACCTAACCGAGCGAGCGGAAGACGGCGATGTTCTCACGAAGCTCAAAGCGTGCAAAGCCTATGATTGCGAGCTCGACATCGCGGGGATTCTCATACAGGCCGACCATATGCTGGCGGAGCTGTTCGACGGCTCGTTTGCTAAACCCGACGAGCGCGATGACAAGATGGCGCAGATACTCGAGGCGCTCGATATCCGCGGGCTTAAGGCGCCATCCATTTGGCTGCGTATGGTGCTGGCGGCGCGGCGCCTGCTCGCGGGCTTGCCCGTGACCGACGACGTGGCGTTTGGCGAGCTCGACCGTTTTGCGGTGCGTGTTCGTGACAATCAAATTCAGCTGTTTGGGCTATTGCTGGAGGGCTGGCAATCGCTGGCGGAGGGGCGGCCGGTCAACGCAAAGTTCCGCGCGGTCCAGGTGCTTAAGCTCGCCGACGAATCGATTACGTACATGCGCGAAAACGCTTTGCTTTTGGAGCGCGTGGCGTATCTGCGCAATACGTCGCTGGTATCGGTTCGCGAAGAGGCGGAGCTGCTCGATATTAGCAAGACGCAGGTCGGTGGCTCAGAAGCCTGGGTCGTGGCGCTGCACCTGGCCGCTGCGGGCCGCGATAGCGATCTTGCCGCTTGGATGTCTATGAATCGCTCGGGGATTTTAGACCCATCGTATCGGCTTTTTGCGCGTCTTGCGATGCATTGCCTGGGCGAGCCTGCCGTTAGGATTCGCAAGAAGCTTCCGGTGCGCGAGCTGTCGCGGTATTCACTACGCGATGACTTTGAGGGCGAAAGTGAGCACCTATTCCAGGCGGGCGAGGTTGAGGCTGTCGATACCATCGGCCATATTGAGATGCGCATGTTTGGCACGTTTCGCGCCGAGCGCGACGGTTTTCCCATCACGGATAAGATGTGGCGTCGCAAAAAGGCGGCAACGCTTGCCGAACGCCTTGCGTTGGGTATGGACGCCATGGTCGACCGCGAGACAATCGCCATGGAGTTGTGGCCCCATGCCGAGTTTAACGCCGCGCGCAACAATCTGTATTCGACGGTATCGCGCTTGCGCTCGGCTTTGGGTCCAACGCCGGATGGAAAGTCGTGCGTGGTCATCCAAAACGAGTGCATAGGGCTCAACGGCGACTACGTTAAGACCGATGTAAGGCTCTTTGACCAGCTGAGTCGCGAGATCCTGGGAAACCGCATGGGTGCGAGAGGGCCTCACCTGGTTGAGCTATGTCTTAAGGTTGAGCAGCTCTACGCGGGCCCGCTGTATGTTCCCACCGGTTGTAATCCCACGTTCTTTACGCGTATGCGCCACATTATGCAATCCAAGTACATCGACTGCATGATTAGGGGAGCGAATGCCGCTCTCGAGGAAAATGACCTGCAATCGGCAATTTGGCTCGTGGAATCGGGGCTTCGCCAGGAGACGGCGCGCGAGGACATGGTTCGCTGCGCCATGCGCGTTTACGGTGCGGCGGGACGACGTCGCGATGTTGTTGAGTTGTACAGCGGCCACATGCACCACCTAAGAGAGCAGGTTCAAGGCGTGCCCGAGCCCGAGACAAGGCGTCTGTATGAGCGCCTGGTCGAAGGCAGACTCAAGCGCGTGCTTGTCGAGCGATAAAAAACGGGCGTCCGAATCAATCGGACGCCCGCGGACTACTCGGTATGGCCAGTCGGTTTTAGACGAGCTTGATCTTCTCGATATCCTTGCGCGAGGACTCGCGATACAGCGAGAACTTGCGGCCGATAACCTGAACGACGTCGGCGTGGCAGCGCTCAGCGAGCTCCTCGGCGGCCTCGCGGGCAGAAAGGCTGGAGCCGTCCAGCACGGAGCACTTAACGAGCTCGTGCTTCTCCAGGTAGGCAACCGTCTGCTCGACGGTGCCCTCGTTGACATCGGACTTACCGATGATGATGGCGGGGTTGAGGTGATGGGCCATGCTGCGAAGCTGCTTGACCT
>CATZRJ010000068.1 GCA_958423535.1 uncultured Collinsella sp. | reverse complement strand
CATGATGGCGGCGGTCATGGGGCGCGAGAGGACCGCGGCGATGCGGTCCTCGGTGATGTCGAGCTTGCGCTCGATGTCGAGCGCCGCGACGTCCATCCGCGCATCGACGACGCCGCGGATGAAACCCGCGACCTCGTTGCCGTAGAGGTCGAGACCCTCTGCCGCGAGCGCCGAGCGCAGGAGCGAGCGGATCGCGTCGCTGACGTTGGAATTATCGAGCTCCGCCCGCGTCTTGAGGGCGGTGTAGAGCTTGTGGTCGATTTTTACGCTGATGGTTTTGGTTTCGGCCATAGGGTCTCCTCATAAAACAGGGGGCCGTTTGGCCCCCTGTGGCGTCTATTCGTCTTCCGTGTATGTAATCGGATAGCCTTTTGGCGCTTTGGCCGCCGGCAAGGGCGTATATGCGATGTGCTCGTTTTTGATCTGGACGGCATCGAAATCAATCAACTCTGCAATTATTTCAATGGGTCCGGCGTTGAATTTGTTAATACCCATGTTTGCTCCGGGCTCAGTTGGTCTTAGCCGGCGTTCGCTACATTCAGTTGACGCCGATGTAGCTAAGAACGCTGTCGCGATTGATGCGCCACAGCTTCCCGCACTTCACGGCTTTGAATGTTCCGTTCTGGCAGAGCCTGTAGACGGAGCGATCGCTGATGCCGAGCAGGCGTGCGACCGGCATCGGGTCAACGATATCCGGCATCGTACGAAAGGCATCAAGAGTGATGCGCTTGTTCTCAACTTCCATTTCGACCTCCTTCTATTTGCTGTCGTCTCTTTGAGTTCAAGTCTGAACTGTCTTGGAAGGCGGTCTCAAAACTACGGTCGCGGCGGACGATATGGACCCGATAGACTGAAATGACTTGCTCTGGAAAGGCATGGAAAAGGCCGCGATGTGGTCTCGCGGCCTTCGGTTAGGTCCAATTCAGTTTTCGTAAGCTATGAGGCGCTCTTGTAAAGGCGTCCGAGAGCGTCCATTGCCGATGCGGTTGCTTTCGGGTCGGCGCTGGCGTATCTGTCTAGGGTCATGGAGGCTTTGGAGTGGCCCATCAAACTTGCGAGCGTTTTCGGGTCTACGCCGTTGGCGACGGCATATGTTGCGAAGCTGTGCCTTAGGTCATGGAAGGTTACCGTGTTCCTGTTTAATACTCCATGAAGGTTCAGCGCCTTAGAGAGCGCACGCCAGGCACCGTTAATCCTGGGAGGCTTAAGGAACGAGCCGTCGGGAAATCCCAGTACGAACATTTCCTCGCTGAACTCAATCCCGAGTCTGATGCATTCTTCTTTCATGTCTCGCTTGCGCGCGGCTAGGTCGCGCATGAGATCCTCTGGACAATTTGGAATCGCCCGTCTACTACTAACACTTTTGGGTCCTTTGATGTAGAACTCGGTGTCGGTATGCCCGATTGCGGCTTCCACACGAATTGAGGATTGGGAAAAGTCGACGCATTTCCACTTCAGGGCGCAAAGTTCGCCTCGACGGAGTCCTGTATACAGGGAGATCTTGGCCGCCAGTATTGTTGGGACATCAATGGATGCGTTGAGGGTGTTTAGGACGCGGACCCTTTCCTTGTCGGTAAGTGAATTCGGCCGTCCGTAATCGGCATCCTCGTTCTTAGGGACCTTTGCCCATGCGGCTACATTTTCTGAAACCAGCTTTTTCCTCAGTCCGTATTTCAATGAGCCCCGCAGCAGCCTTAGGGAATTGCACGCAGTTGACCTTGCGTGCTTCTTCGCCATTGCGTTGACCCATTCCTGGACGTCTTCTTCAGTTAGGTCCTCCAGGGGAATGCTGCCAATATATGGTTCGATGTTTCGGCGGAGCATGCCTGAATAGCCGGTCGCGGTGGAGCGCGCGATGTCGGCGCACTCCATTGTTATATAGGTAGACACTAGTTCGGCAACTGAAATCGATTCTGCCGGCCTACTCGCTTCGGCTTCCGCTTCTGCATTTAGGCGGGCGCGAACGACCTCAGCTTCCACCATGGCCGCGTCTCGATGCTTATGGCTACGACCTTTATCGCGGCCTCGATGTTCAAGAAGCCGAGTTTTCTTATGCCAAGCGCCGTCCTCGAAGTAGGGGAACTGCGCGCGCCAGCGATCGTCCATGTACTTATATATAGATGAAGTAGCGTATTTCTCTTCCATTGTTCCTCCGTGTGCAATCACGTGTGCAATCACGTGTGCAATGACTGTGCAATTTGACTGTTTCGGAGACGTCTCAAGTGAGACTATAGGCGGAAGATGAAAGAAAAGCTCGAGGTCACGGTCGGCATAGTCGCAGATGAACGTTAATAAACGATAAGGAAACCGATGTAATCAGTGGGTTGCAGGTTCGATTCCTGTCACTGGCTCCATGAGAGTTTCGGGCTCTGTTCCCTTGTGGGACAGGGCCCGTTTCTATTTAGGTGGTGCGCCATCGGGTCAGCGCCCATTCCGTTTTCGGTTTGTCTAAATCTGTAACACCAAGACCGATATTTGGCATCTAACTGTTACAGATTGAGATGAAACTTAGGGTGTTTTAGGAATATCTTGATCTGTAACATGTAGAAGCGGAATAGGCCTCTTGCTGTTACAGATCGAGACAAGGGCGGGTGCGGACCTGGATGTCCTGCTCGAGCGTGGATTTCTGGACACGCGAGAGAAGAAAAACTTTCGACCGGAGAACGAGCGTGGATAATTAACTTGGATGGGGAGCTAAGGTAAACACCGATTGTCTATCGAAGGCTTTAGAAACAACGACCCCGATTTCATTGTGGAATCGGGGTCGTTTGTGCCTCAGGAATCCGAATGGATTAATCGAGCCCCTAAGGGACTTCTTGGGTTCTTGCTAACGGTCTGCCGAGGATGTCCCCAATGCAAACAGCGGGCATTTACTCAATATAGTTGGGATTCTTCTTGATAATCACGCGTGCAGCGATGAACGAGACGACGATGGCGATGACGGCGACAACGCACGCCAGTACGAAGTTGCCCATGGATCCATCGGGAGCGATAAAGATCAGCGCAGAAAGAAGGCCGGGGCATGCTCCCGCAACATACTCCTTCAGGACGAAGATACCTGCAGGGAGTCCCGCGCAGAGGGCGCCGATTGCCGTGCCGACAAGCAGGCGGGGACGCTCGATGAGGCAGCCGTAAAATGCGGGCTCAGTTACGCCGCAAAGTGCGGTGACGGCAACCGTGGTGACCATACCTCTCTTCTCCTTGTTGCCTTTCATTGCAGTTGCCAAGGCGAGACTCGTGCCGCCAATGCAGAGGTTTGAGATGAAGCCAAAGATGATGGGCGCCCAGCCGAGCTGCGCCAAGCTCGTAACTTCGATCGCGATGTAGGCCTTATCAAGACCGAGCATGACAAAATAGGGGTTAAGGGCTGCAAGGATTGGAGTAGCGATAAATGCCACGTTATCCATGAGCCACGTGGCGGCATCACTCAGCGCGTAGCCCATCATGCTGCCGGCGGGGCCGAGGATAATCAGCTCAACAGGCACGACGATGAACATGGTGAGCAGCGGCTTCAAGAACAGTTTGGTAATGTCGGGGATGATTTTCTGAAGACCGCGATCAACAAAGTACATGAACACAACGCCCAGTACGATTGGCACCACCGTGCTCGAGTAGTCATTCGTCGGGATGGGGATGCCAAGAAAGTCGAGACCCTCAGCACCGCTAATAGACGAGCTAATCATGATTGCGCCCAGCAGTGCGCCCATGATAGGCTGCATCTTCATGACGGCGGCGAGCTGATAGCCGAGGTAAACGGGCAGGAAGCTAAATGAGGCGCTGAAGATCGCCAGCAGAACCTGGGCGGTTCCGCTATCGGTGCTCAATCCACAATAATTGACCAGGAGATTCTTGATCGAAAGAATGAGTCCGCCAACGATGAGCGCCGGGACGATGGGCATGAATACCTGTGCAGAGACGTTCCCGAATTTCTCAATCAAGCCCATGGCGGTGTTACCGCTTTTAATGCCTTCTGCAAGGTCTTTGGCGGTTTGGGCATCGTCGGCAACCGTGCCACCGCCGACTTCGATTCCCGCGAAGTCGAGGAAGTCGTTGTAAGCCTCGGTGACGTTGGGGCCGATGATCACCTGAAGCTGGCCACCGCTGACTACTGCCCCGAGCGCCTGGTCGGCCGATTTGGCGAGCTGGAGATCGATGATCGAGGTGTCTCGTGCGTCGATGCGAAGGCGCGTCGCACAATGAGTTACCGATGTAATGTTTTCTTTGCCGCCAACAGCCTTTAGGACTGTTTCGGACATTGCCTGATATTTCATCTCTTTCTCCTAACCTTCCTGCTCCTGATACTTCGAGATAAGGTCTCGGTACCAATACCAGCTCTTTTTGGGGGTGCGCTCCAGATTGTTCTCGAAGTCGATATGGACAAGTCCGTATCGTTTTTCGTAGCCGTTGATCCAGCTATACAGATCCATCGTCGACCAGAGGTAGTAGCCCTCAACGCGCGCGCCGTCGCGCTTAGCCCTCATCATGTGCTCGATGAACTGGCCCAGAAGCTCGATGCGGTCATCATCGTGGATCATTCCGTCTGCGTCTGGTTGCTCATAGGCGCCATGTCCGTTTTCCGTAATAAAGATGCGGGGCGCGTCATAGCGCTCGTGGACATCCATGATGGTTGAATACATGCAACTTGGGAGTATTTCGCGGCCCCATTTATTGCGGGGAACATTGCTGTCGCGGGCGCTTTCAAACAAGGGCGCAATGCATTTTCCTTCGACCTTTTTGCTCGAACCGCCCTTATTGTTCGCCGAAACGGCAAGCTCTCCACCGTGCCAGTCGGTTACATACTCTCGGCAATACACGTTGAGTCCAATAAAATCGACTTTACCGTCTCTGAATTCTTCTACGTCATTTGGGGATCGATAGAGCGAGACGCCAAGTTTTTCAAGGATTTCGTCCATTTCTGGCGGCAGTTGACCCTGAAGCGCTGGTGCCAGAATCATGCGATTGGCGAAAAAGTCTGCGTATCGAAACACGTCATCGGGGTGCTCGGTTGCCGGGTCGAGTTCGACAACGCCGCCATCGTGGACGGCGCCGATGATGCCGTCGTAGCCCATTTGACGATATGCTCGGACTGCGAGTGCGCTTGCGCGCATCAGGTTGTATTGAAACTGCATGTACGACTGAACGTCGAGCGATCGATTGGGGGGATAGTTGCCCAACATGTTTACGCAGTAGCTGTAGAAATGCGGCTCGTTAACGGTAGCCCAGATTTTGACGCGGTCTCCAAAGCGCTCAAAGCAAATCTCGGCGTATTTGCAGAACCACTCTGCCATGTCGTTGTTCAGCCATCCGCCTTTGCAAGCAAGCGTGAATGGCAGATCGTAATGGAACAGCGTAACGTTGGGCTCTATGCCATTTTCGAGGCAGCAATCAATGACTCGATTATAAAAATCGATACCCTCTTCATTCACTTCGCCGATACCCGTGGGGATGATTCGACTCCATGAAAGAGAGAAGCGATAGGTGTTTTGTCCGCCTTCTTTCATCATGCGGATATCTTCTTCATAGCGATGGTAGAAGTCGCAAGATACATCACCGTCAACATGGTTGATGTTCTTATTGCTTGTGTGGTTAAAGAAATCCCACTCGCCGAGGCCTTTGCCGTCTTCGTTCCAGGCACCCTCGCACTGATAAGACGCCGTGGCGGAACCCCAGAGAAACGGCATGTTGTTCACGTTGCCCATGAATCCCCTTTCCATCATTCAACACGGTGGATACGTGTGACGGAATTACGATTAAGATGACGTCAACTGATTTGAATCATAGGAGAACGACCAAAGCTGTTTGATTCAATAAATGAACCATAATATCGAGGAGGGCGGAAAGAGGGATCACGTGAATATCAATGACTTCGATGTGCTCAATCGCATTAGCTCCATCATCAACAGCGAGTTTGGGTCAAACGATGCCGCCATCGCTCGATATCTCATCGCTCACATTAGGCGTTCGAGCGAAATCAATGTTGCCGCAATAACCCGCGATGCATTCGTGACCCGTTCCGCTGTTCGTCGTTTCTGCAATCGATTGGGCTACCAGTCTCTTAGCGATTTGAAAGAATCATTTACTCAATCAGTTTTTCCAAGCGACTTAAGCCATCGAGAGGAGGAATATGGCTACGAGGAGTACAGGGCAGAGCTCGACGTTCGCATGATCGAGATGTTCGCTGAGGTTGAAAGCGGCGTGTCCGATATCGCTATTAAGCACCTTGCCGACGAAATTGATGGCCATAAAAACGTTGAAATCTGGTGCACCAATAATGTGAGCGCCAATCTCGTACGATTTCAGCAGGAAATGTTTTATGCGGGCAAGATAGTTCGCATAGTTGCTGGGGCTAACGTCGCGGAATTGAAAAACATGGGAGACGCTTCGCAGTCATTGATAATTCTCGTATCGGTCTCCGGGCTATTTGCGTCACAGGCGCGTGAGTATCTTGATTGCCGTTCGGGCAGGAAGATTCTAATTACTGCGTTTAGCAACGATGACAAATCGAGGTCTTTTGACCGTGTATATCGTCTTGGTAATGCGGGAAACGGAATTGACCGACTCGGCGTTTATTCGAAATACGCCATAACTTATTTATTCGACTTGCTATCGTCGTGTTACTTGAGTCGCTACCCCTGCACCAAGGGGGAGCCGCTCTATGGGTCTACTTTGGCCTGGCCCGAGTAGTTGCGGCTCTTTAGTTCTCCCGCCTGGAGAATGAGCGTGGATAATCTGCCGCTTTGGCCTTAGGGCCGCGCTAAAAGTGGGAGATTATCCACGCTCGATCGTGTCGTGGAAGCCCGATCGTGACCTATGTAATAGTGCAAGAGGGTCGGTATCGAAGGTCGATGGTGCAGATGTACTCCACCGTGCCAAAGTATTCCCTCGGGAAATGTCACCGCAATATGCAAATTCACCGTCCTTCATATCCAAACTCAGCAAAACCGCAGGTCAAAGCTATATGGATACGCCCGGAGCCGTGTATCTAGAGGTTTTCGTTGACAGCCCCCAAGGTTGCATCGTATTATCTTT
>CATZRJ010000067.1 GCA_958423535.1 uncultured Collinsella sp. | reverse complement strand
TCCGCGGCATCATCGTCACCCACGGCCACGAGGACCACACCGGTTCGCTTCCGTACCTGCTGCAGGACCTCAACAATAAGGTGCCCATCTTCTCGAGCAAGCTGACGCTCGGCTTTATTGAGGGCAAGCTCTCCGAGTTCCGCATCCGCGCGCCCAAGTTCCGCGAGGTCAAGGGCGGAAGCCACGTCAATCTCGGTGGCATCTCGCTCGACTTCTTCTCGATGACGCACTCCATTCCGGGTGCTCTGGGCGTGTTCATTCGCACCAACCAGGGCACCGTTATGCACACCGGTGACTTTAAGCTCGACCAGACGCCCATCGATGGCGTCACGCCCGATTATGCCGCCATCAGCCGCTTTGCCAAGCAGGGTATCGACCTGCTGCTTTCCGACTCCACTAACGCCACGGTTCCGGGCTTTACCAAGTCCGAGGCCGAGGTCGGTCCCAACTTGCTGCACGCCATCAAGAACGCCCCGGGCCGTGTGTTCGTCGCGTCGTTCTCGAGCCACATCCATCGCCTGCAGCAGATCTGCGACGCCGCCCGCAAGTGCGGCCGCAAGGTCGTCGTGACCGGCCGCTCCATGCTCACCAACACCCGCGTGGCGCGTGAGTTGGGTTACCTCAACATCGATGATGCCGATATCATCGATGCCTTCGATATCGATAACCTGCCCGACGACAAGATTGTCGTTATGTGCACTGGCTCTCAGGGCGAGCCGCTGTCGGCCCTGTCCCGCATGGCCAACGGCGAGCACAAGACACTCTCCATCCACGAGGGCGATACCGTCATCCTGTCCGCTACGCCCGTTCCTGGCAACGAGAAGGCCGTGCAGCAGGTCGTCAACAGCCTGGCCAAGCTTGGCTGCGACGTGTGGGATAAGAATCGCGCCCTCGTCCATGTCTCGGGCCACGGCAGCCAGGAGGAGCTCAAGCTTCTGATGGCCATGGCCAAGCCCACCTACTTTATGCCGGTTCACGGCGAGGCCGTGCACCTGCGTGCCCATGCCCAGCTTGCCCGCAAGTTGGGCATTAAGGATGATCACATCTTTATCCTCGATAACGGCGACACGCTCGAGATGCGTGGCGGTATCGTCAAGCGCGGTACGCCCGTCGAGTCCGGCGTCGTCTACGTCGATGGCCTGCGCATCGGCGATACCGACCCCATCGTCCTGCGCGATCGCCAAAAGCTCGCCAACGACGGTATGGTCACGGCCGTCGCCATCGTCTCGCTCAAGCACAAGAAGATCGAGGCTATCGAGTTCTCGGGCCGCGGCGTTTCGTTTGCCATCGACGACCAGTTCTCCGAGGATGCCTCCGCATCCATTATGAAGACGATTGAGAAGGGCAAGTTTAGCTTTACTAGCAGCGGCTCCGATGCCATTCGCAAGGCCGTGCGCGATTCGCTCTCCAACTTTATCTGGAGCCGTACGCGTACCCGTCCGATGATCATCCCGGTCGTCATGGAGGTTTAGTTTGGCGCGCGGATCTGCACAAAACGCCAAAGGCAATAAGGCCAACAACCAACCGGCATCTGCAAAGGGTGCCGGTTCCCATCTGCGTGCCAATAAGGGCCACGAGTCCGAGTTCGATGAGTTCGAGCCCCTGGTCGAGCCTTCGGCCAATCGCGATATCGCCGGCGTGATCATTGCCGTTTTGGCTATTGCGTCCTTCATTGCGGTGATTTCGCCGGCAACGGCACCCGTGACAGCTGCGGTTGCCGGTTTCTACCACCTTGGCTTTGGCCTGGGCGCCTACGTGCTGCCGATCGTCATCTTGCTGTTTGCCGCCACGCTCTTTTTGGGTGAGGACTCGCCGCTCAACATTCGCTCGGTTGCGGGCGGTGCCGTGGTCTTTGTGGCCATTGTTTCCATCCTGTCGCTGATGGTGCCGGGTACGACCGACTCGTGCGACCTCATGTTTACGCCGCAGAACCTTTCCGCGTCGGGCGGCTACATTGGCGCCTTTATCGCAAGTACCTTGCAAAACGCCCTGGGCAAACCTATTGCTATGGTTGTCTTGTTGGGGCTTGTCGTCGTTGGCCTGGTCATTATTGGCTTTTCGGTGGGCGGCGTTTTGCGGTCCGCACGCGATCGCGCTGCCGATTTTGCCGAGCGTCGTCGTGCCGATGTCAATGCTAGCCCGTGGGGCGACGAAGAGGCCCTGTCGGTTCCCGGCGTCGCCCGTCCGCACCTGAGCATCCTGCGCCAGAAGGGAACTGACGCCGCCGTGACCACGGTCATGGGTGGCGATGTCGATTCGGTTTTGGATGACGACGAGGACGATGACCCGTTTGTCGACGTTTCCGAGGCCGTGGAGGCCGAGCGAGCGAAGACCACGCTGCTGCCGCGTCGCCATGCCAAGAAGGGCAAGGCCGCGCCCAAGCTCAACACGAGCGAGCCCGACCCGTCTTGGTCCGATAGCGAAATCGAACTCACCGAGGGCGATGACGAGGACGACGAGACTCCGCTCGAGACCGCCAAGACAACCTTGCTGCCGCGTCGCCGTGCCAAGGCGGGACAGGTCACCGGACAGTTTTCGATGGAAGACGACCCGGACAAGGCTGACGAGTCGGAACCGCCATTTGCCGTGAATCCCGTTTCGGCAGCTCCGCAGATTCCCGACTTCCTAAAGCATCCCAAGGTTGCCGATGCCTCCAGCTCTACGGCTTCTGCTGCTCCTGTTGCAGCCGGCGATGGAGGAGCGGATGGCACCGCTGCCGATACCGAGGGCGAACAAGAAGACGGCCTCAAACTCCCGCCGCTCGAAATCCTGCACGCCAACCCTCAGTCGGCGTCCTCCGCGTCTTCTGATAAGGAGCTGGAACAGACTGCCGAATCGTTGCAGTCCACCTTGCTTGAGTTTGGCCGTAGCGCCCGCGTCGTCGGCTGGATTGCCGGCCCCACGGTCACGACCTTTAAGCTGCAGCCCGGTGAGGGCGAGCGCGTGAGCAAGATCTCGAGCCTCGAGGACGATATCGCGCTTTCGCTTGCCGCCCAGTCGGTGCGCATTTTTGCGCCGATTCCCGGCACCTCGCTCGTTGGTATCGAGATTCCCAATCGCAAGCGTCAGAACGTCAACCTGGGCGACGTGCTTCCCTATGTGAAGGGCGGTCCGCTTGAGCTGGCCATCGGTCGCGATGCCGAGGGCACGCCGGTTGTCGCCGACCTCGCCAAGATGCCCCACCTGCTGATCGCCGGCACCACCGGTTCGGGTAAGTCGGTCATGATCAACTCCATCATCACGACCCTGCTCATGCGCGCTCTTCCCGAGGATGTTCGCCTGATCATGGTCGACCCCAAGCGCGTCGAGCTTGCGGGCTATAACGGTCTGCCGCATCTCTACGTACCCGTGGTGACCGAGCCCAAGCAGGCGGCCAGTGCACTGCAGTGGGCCGTGTCCGAGATGGAGCGTCGCCTGAAGGTCTTCGAGCGCCTCAACGTTCGCAAGATCTCGACCTACAACGAAAAGCAGGCCGCCGGCGAGTTTGAGCATTACGATAACCCGCCGCAAAAGATGCCCTATCTGGTCATCATCATCGACGAGCTTTCGGACCTGATGATGGTCGCCGGCAAGGATGTCGAGGCCTCGATCGTCCGTATCGCCCAGCTGGGCCGTGCCGCCGGTATTCACCTTATCGTGGCTACGCAGCGCCCCAGCTCCAACGTGGTGACGGGCCTCATTAAGGCCAACATCACCAACCGTATCGCCTTTAACGTGGCTACGGGCATCGATTCCCGCGTCATTATCGACCAGATGGGCGCCGAAAAGCTCACCGGTTTGGGCGATATGCTGTTCTCCAAGGTCGACTGGGGCAAGCCCCGCCGTATCCAGGGCTGTTTTGTCTCGGACGACGAGATCAACGAGATCGTCGAGTTCGTTAAGTCGCAAAGCGAGCCCGACTATCACGAGGAGATTCTGTCCGCCGTGGCGCCCGCCTCCATGTCCATGGCTGGTGGCGGCGGCATTGTTCGCACGGGCGTTGCCGAGCCGCAGGATGACGATCCGCTTATCTGGGAAGCCGCCCATATTGTGGTGGAATCGCAGCTGGGCTCCACATCTGGCCTGCAACGCCGCCTCAAGGTTGGCTATGCGCGCGCCGGGCGTATTATGGACATGCTGGAAGAAAAGGGTGTCGTCGGCCCGCCCGACGGTTCCAAGCCGCGCGAGGTCCTGCTGGACGAGGAGGGGCTTGCCGCGCTGGAGTCTGTCGACGCCGAGATGGCACGTGAAGATCGTGAGTTTGGAGGATTCTGATGGCTGCACGCTTTGGTGACATGCTGCTCGAGCAGCGTCGCCGGATGGGCCTTTCCATCCAGCAGGTCGCCAACACCATCAAAATCAGGCCGCAGATCATCGAGTTTTTCGAGACCGGTAACTTTGCATCGATGCCCCCGCGTGGCTATGCGCAGGGCATGATTTCGAGCTACGCTCGCTTTTTGGGACTTAACCCGCGCGAGGTCGTCAACGCTTATTTTGATGACCTCATGGCATACGAGCGCGAGACCTCGCAGCAGGGCGGTCGTTTTCAGGATGCTGCCGGCTACGTTAACTCGCGTTCGTCGGTCGATAACGGACGCTTTCTGATGGTTCAGGGTGGTCGCTCGACGCGATACGGTCAACGTCCTCCGCAGGCGGGCTACATCACCGAGACGGGCTCCAGCGAGGAGATTCGTTCTCAGCGAGATCGCTTTCGCAGTACGCCCATGCCGGATGACCGTGCGCTTCCCGCCGCTCGCGGGTTGAGTCGCGATCCTCGCGCCGGTTACGGCGACGGAGGCTACTCCGGTCGTGGTTATCGCGGAGTTTCTGCCGGGCGTTCCCGCGGTGGTTACGCCGACGCCGATACCACGCAGGTGACGCCGCGCCTCCGTTCGCAATCGCAGCCTTACGGGCAGCGCTCTTCGGCGCCTCACTCTGGACAGCGTGGCTATCAGAACCGTGGTGAGCTTGCGCCGCGTTCGGGCCAGCGTGGCTCGCAGCGCCAGGGCGGCTATCGTGGTCGTCCCGATAGCGGTCGCGGCCGTATGCCGCAGGGGAATGGTCGTGGCGGCTCCAATCGCGGGCGCGGCGGTGGACGTGCTCCCCAGAACAATGGACTCGATCCGCGCATCATCTACGCCGGCATCGGTGCCGTGGCACTTTTGCTGATTTTGCTCATCGTGGTCCTCCTGCGTGGCTGCGGCTCTTCTGCACCCGAGTCGACGCCCGAGACGCCCGCGGCCACTAAGACGACGACCAAGAAGTCTTCCAAGAAGACCGAATCCGTTGACGAGGATGAAGGCACCGACGATGCGACGGATTCTGCCGATTCCGATGCCGCCAAGGCGACGGTAAAAAAGGAAGAGGACGAGGTCATTAAGGTCAAGGTTTCCGTTGCCAAGGGCAAGACCGCCTGGATTGAGGTCAAGGTCGACGGTAAATCGGTCTACGGCGCCCAGGCGACCGGCCCCTTTGAGCAGGAGTACACGCCTGAGTCCTCGATCGAGATCACCACGTCCAAGCCCTCCGATGTCACGGTTACCAAGAACGGCGAAAAGGTTCGCTATGACACCAAGACATCGGGCGTGGCGCGCGTGACCATTACCGTTCCCAAGAAGGAGACCACAGACTCCGAGGACGGCGAGAGTACCGACGGCACCGATGCTGTCGACGGCGCCGACGCCCAGTCTGCCGACGGCGCCGATGCTCAGTCTGCCGACGGCACCGACACGGCATCCGACGGTCAGGCAGCAAACGATTCAGATGACAATTCGTACGACAGCCACTAAGGCTCCCCGTACCGAAAGGAAGAACCATGGCTAAAGATTCCAGCTTCGACGTTGTGTCCGAGGTCAATATGCAGGAGGTCGATAACGCTTTCCAGCAGACCACTCGCGAGATCTCTCAGCGCTATGACCTCAAGGACTCTGGCGCCACCATCGAGCTTTCGAAGGGCGACAAGCTCTTTACAATCAATGCACCGGCCGATTTCGTCTCCAAGCAGATCATCGACGTGCTGAGCTCTAAGCTCATCAAGCGCGGCATCGACCTCAAGGCTGTCTCCTGGGACGCGCCGCAGGCGGCTTCGGGCGGTACCGTGCGCGTGCTCGGCCATATCGTCGAGGGCATCGACCAGGCGACCGCCAAGAAGATCAATAAGGACATCAAGAATCAAAAGCTCAAGGTCAAGGTGACCATCGAGGCCGATAAGCTGCGCGTTTCCTCGGCTTCTAAGGACGCGCTTCAGACGGTGATCCAGTTCCTGCGCGACCAGGACTACGGTCAGCCGCTGCAGTTTACCAACTACCGCTAATTTACTCGAAAGGACCGTTCTCCAACATGGATACTCCGTTGGGTTCCGTACTCTACATCACGCTTGGCTGCGCTAAGAACGAGGTCGATACCGACCGCATGCGTTCGCTGCTGACCGCCGCGGGCTATGAGGAGGCATTCGATCCGCAGGATGCCGATATCGCTATCGTCAACACGTGCTCGTTTCTTGCGTCGGCGACGTCCGAGAGCATCGAGACCACGCTCGAGCTCGCTAACGAGGTGCAGGACGGCGTTCGCGCCTGCCCCATCGTCATGTGCGGTTGCGTGCCGTCTCGTTACGGCGATGACCTGCCCGACGAGCTTCCCGAGGTCGCGGCCTTTGTTAAGGCCGATGAGGAAGACGGTATCGTCTCTGTCATCGACGACGTTCTTGGTGTGGAGCGCGAGATCGCTGCCTATATCCCGCAGGTCAAGCGTACCGTTGAGGGTGCCGTTGCCTACGTCAAGATCTCCGATGGTTGCAATCGTTTTTGCAGCTTCTGCATGATCCCCTACATTCGCGGTCGCTATCATTCGCGCAATGCCGAAAGCATTATCTCCGAGGTTCGCGACCTGGTTGCCGGCGGTGTGCGCGAGATCGTGTTGATCGGCCAGGACACGGGCATTTGGGGTACCGACTTTGCCGACGAGGACGTCGCTGAGGGCTCGCCGCGCAATCTGGCGCATCTGCTGCGCGCCGTCGCCGAGGCCGTGCGCCCGCACAACGTCTGGGTCCGCGTACTCTATCTGC
>CATZRJ010000066.1 GCA_958423535.1 uncultured Collinsella sp. | reverse complement strand
CCGATGATGATGGCGGGGTTGAGGTGATGGGCCATGCTGCGAAGCTGCTTGACCTGGGCTCCTGTCAGTGCCATGGGTTCTCGCTTTCTATGTTATGGGGCGCCCTACGATGGGGCCTTAATCTACGTGAGCTGTCCCACGATAGCGCAGGAACGGCGCGGTGTGGGGCGTGTTTGCCCAGTTCAAAAAGAATGCGGATGCCGAGCGGGAGAACAGCGCGGGTTACAGGCGGACGTGTACGGCGGCCGAAAGCGGTCTATGGACGGACCGAAGAGACCGGCTCCCATGCAATAAACGCCCAACGGACCTTGCGGACGTGGTCGAGCATGTAGCGCCCCTGCGGCACGCCCTTGGACCCTGGCTCGCCGGCATGGGGATTCTCAATCATATGCTGAGCGACGTAGTCGCGCAGACGGTCAATCTTATCCTCGTTACCGTGCTCGAGCATGCGGGAGAAGTCCGCCACGCCCGCCTCAAGGCTATCGAAGGTATCGCGACGAGGCGATTCAAAGTACGTAACCTGCGGCAGGGCACCCATCTGAATGAGGATATTGAAGGCATACACAAAGCCATTACTGCAGGTAACCGAGGCACCGATGGCGTTCATCAGGTGCAGGTCATAGCGCGGGCTGGAGTTGGCGACCATCGTGACGGCACAACGCCGACGAGCCGTTCGATCAAGCTTGGCAAGCGCGCCTTTTAGGTTGGTCGTGGTGACAGAGCGACTGGCAAAGGCAACATCTACCGCTTTCGCGACCGGTCCAACCAAGTCCCAGTCATCATCCCAAGCAAGCTCAAGCGGTGTAATGCGATCCTCGAGCCCATAGTACTCAATGCCAGCATCAAGCGTGCCCAACATGGCAGGGGAAAAGTCAGCAGCAATCACGGGATGCCCAGCCTGAGCAAGCGGAATAGCAATCGACCCAGTCCCACACCCCATATCAAGCACCGACTCACCAGGCTCAAGCGCTAACAGCTTCATAAAATCCCGAGCATACGAAGCAGTCTCAAGCGGCCGAAAATGCCGAGCCCGCTTATCCCACTCAAAAGAATCATCAGCCCGCCGCCGACCAGCCTGCAAGCGCATCCATTCCTCATTCCAATCCGCAGAAAGCAGCTCAGAACGAATCAAATCATCAGCCACGGGCCATCCTCCTCACAACAAAAAAGCGACTCCTCCCAAAAGAAGAGCCGCAACCAGCATATATCAGAAAGAACCGATCCAACGCCAAACCGTCATACCAGCAAAGTAGGGCAGAAGCGAAGCGACTGCCAAAGGGATAGAACTCAACCGAGGTCCCGTTGTGCGGGAGCCCCGGGGAGGGCAAATATATAAGGTCGATCGCGAGTTCCGCACGAGCCGGAGAGCACTTAATGTGCTCTCCGTGCGAGTCAGGACTGTCCGAGCAGGCGACCTTATATATTTGCCCTCCCCGGGGCTCCTCGCCAGTCCCCCTCAGCTAGTTCTTGAGCGAGTTCAGCGGTGCCGGGAAGCGTCCGCCGCGGTGGGCAAGCACGGTGCCGGCGTTGGGGTTCACCGGCATGATGGGCGCACGGCCAAACAGGCCGCCGTACTCGACGCAGTCGCCCACGCCCTTGCCAATAGCGGGAATCACGCGGACGGCCGTGGTCTTGTTGTTGATGACGCCGATGGCCATCTCGTCGGCGATAATGCCGGCGATGGTCTCGACCGGGGTGTCGCCGGGGATGGCGATCATGTCCAGGCCAACGGAACACACGCAGGTCATGGCCTCGAGTTTCTCGAGCGAAAGCGCGCCGGCCTCGACGGCGGCGATCATGCCGGCGTCCTCGGACACGGGGATAAAGGCGCCCGAGAGACCGCCCACGCTGGAGCTGGCCATGACGCCGCCCTTCTTGACGGCATCGTTGAGCATGGCGAGCGCGCAGGTCGTGCCGGGGCCACCGCAGGTGCCCACGCCGATGATCTCGAGGATGCGCGCGACGGAGTCGCCGATGGCGGGCGTGGGAGCCAGCGACAGGTCGACAATGCCCTTTTCGACACCCAGGCGACGGGCGGCCTCGCGGCTCATGAGCTCGCCGGCACGGGTGATCTTAAAGGCGGTCTGCTTAATCTTCTCGGCGACTTCCATCATCGATGCGGAATCGGGCAGCGTCTCCAGGGCTGCAGCCATAACGCCGGGACCCGAGACGCCTACGTTGATGACGGCGTCGGCCTCGCCACCGCCGTGGACGGCACCCGCCATAAACGGGGAGTCCTCGACCATGTTGGCAAAGCAGACAAACTTGGAGGCGCCAACGGAATCCTCGTCTGCCGTAAGCTTGGCGGCATCGATGATGGTCTGAGCCGCCATGAGCACGGCATCCATGTTGATACCGGCGCGCAGGCTGGCGACGTTGACGCTGGAGCAGACGCGGCTCGTGGTAGCGAGCGCCTGGGGGATGGACTGGATGACGCGGCGGTCGGCGTCGCCGATGCCCTTCTGGACGAGCGCAGAGAAGCCGCCCAGGTAATCGATGCCGAGCGTCTCGGCCGCGCGGTCGAGGGCATGCGCGATAGGGGTGAGGTCCTCATCCTTGCAGCATGCGGCGATCTGCGCCACTGGGGTGACAGAAACGCGCTTGTTGACGATGGGGATACCGTACTCGCGCTCGAGGTTCTCGGCGGTCTCGACCAGGTGCTCAGCCGTGTGCGTCACGTGGTCGTAGATTTTCGTGCACATGCGGTCGAGGTTCTCGTCGCCGCAACCCATGAGCGAAACACCCATGGTGATGGTCCTGATGTCGAGGTTCTGCTCCTCAACCATGCCGCGGGTTTCCGCGATTTCTGCGGGCGTGATCGCCATCCTTGCGCTCCTATCTGCCAAAACGAGCATAGTCTTATCTATTCTAACGTGCCGCACGTGCTAAGTGGCGCGTGCGGCACGTTTTGGTGCTCGGTTGTTTCCGTTGTGTTACTGCCCAAAGACCTCTTCGGCGATACGAGCACTTTCGGCGGCGTCCTTGGCGTAGTAGTCAGCGCCGATCTGCTTGGCGTATTCGGGGGTGAGCACGGCACCGCCTACGATGATCTTGACGCCCGGCACCTCGGCATGAAGCAGCTTGATGGTCTCCTCCATGGCGACGACCGTGGTGGTCATAAGCGCCGAGAGGCCGACGAGCTTAATGTCGCGTTCCTTGACGGTCTTGAGCACCTCCTGCGGGTCGACGTCGCGGCCTAGGTCAAAGACGGTGTAGCCGTAGTTGTCGAGCAGCATCTTGACGATGTTCTTACCGATGTCGTGGATGTCGCCCTTGACGGTGGCCACGCAGATCTTGCCCTTATCGGCAATCTCGCCGGCGGGCATCAGCCGCTTGATGGTGTCGAAGCCCACGCGCGCGGCCTCGGCCGAGGCCATGAGCTGCGGCAAGAAGAACTTTCCCTGGTCAAAGAGGACGCCAACCTCGTCAAGGGCGGGGATAAAGTGATTGTTGATGAGGTCCATGGCGTCGTGATCTGCCAGCAGACGCTCGGTCTCGGCCGCGATCTCGCCTTTGCGGCCCGAGACGACCATGCGACGAATCGGGTCGTCGTTGCTGTCAGTGCCGGCGGTGCCAGCAGCGGGCGCGGTGTCGGTCGATACTGCCTGAGCCGCCGCCGGGTTCGCGGCGATCTTGTACGGATCGGTCCAGCCGGCGTAGCGTTCGATGTATCCGGTCGAGCCCTCGTCCTCAACGCTCAGGACGCGATAGCTGTAGACGGTATCCATAAAGCGCTTGGAGCCCGGGTTCATGATGGGGGCATCGAGGCCCGCGCCAAAGGCGGCGGCCAAAAAGACCGAGCCCAGCAGCGGGCGGGCAGGCAGGCCAAAGCTGATGTTCGACACGCCGAGCGCGCACTTGACGCCCAGGCGTTCCTTGCACAGGGACATGGCGCGCAGAATCTGTTCGGCCTGGCGTTGATTGGTCGAGGCGGTCATGACCAGGCAGTCGATGAGGATGCGGTCCGGTCCGATACCGTAGCGTGCAGCCTCGGTTACGATGCGCTCGGCGATGGCGAAGCGAGCCTCGGCGGTATCGGGGATGCCGTCTTCGTCGAGCGTGAGGCCGACAACGTTGGTGCCGTAGTGGGCGACTAGGGGAAAGATCTCGTCCATGATTTGCCGTTTGCCATTGACCGAGTTGATGATGGGCTTGCCGGCGTAGCGGCGCACGGCTGCCTCGACGGCTGCGGGGTCGGTGGAGTCGATCTGCAGCGGCGGCAGCGTGGAGCCCTGGAGCTGCTCGGTCGCCTGCTGGATGATCTTGACCTCGTCGATCTCGGGCAGGCCTACGTTGACGTCCAGGATGTCGGCGCCCTGTTCCTGCTGGCTGATGCCCTGGCTCACGACGTAGTCCAGGTCGCCGTCGCGCAGGGCCTGTTGCAGGCGCTTTTTGCCGGTGGGATTGATGCGCTCGCCGATGACGGCGATCTTGTGGCCGTCGCAGGGGAGGTCCACGACCGTCTGGGCGCTCGTGACCGACATACTGGGCTTGCGGTGACGCGGGCTGGGCGTGTGGTTGTCGATGAGGGTGCGAAGTGCCGCCATGTGCGTGGGCGTGGTGCCACAGCAGCCACCTACGACGCTCACGCCGTCCTCAATCATGCCGGCGACGGCCTCGGCGTATTCGGGTGCCTGGATGTCAAAGACGGTATTGCCGTCATCGTCCACGCGGGGCAGTCCCGCATTGGCCTGCACCATAACGGGCTTGTCGGTGACGGTGAGCATACGCGCGGCGAGTCCTCGGAGCTCGGCCGGGCCCTGGCTGCAGTTGATGCCCAAAACATCGGCGCCGATGGCGTCGAGGGTGATGGCGGCGACCTCGGGGCTCGTTCCCAGGAAGGTACGGCCGTCTTCCTCAAAGGTCATGGTGGCAAAGACGGGCAGGTCGGAGTTCTCGCGGCAGGCGAGGACCGCCGCCTTGATCTCGGCAAGGTCAGTCATGGTCTCGATAATAAAGAGGTCCACACCCGCATCGACGCCGGCACGCACTTCCTCGGCAAAGAGGTCATAGGCCTCGTCGAAGCTCAGGGTGCCCAAGGGGCGAAGCAGCGCGCCGATGGGACCGATATCGCCGGCGACGTAGTGGGCACCGGCCGCGCGAGCGCAGGCGACAGCGGCGGCAAAGACATCTGCCACGGTGGCGGCACCGTCGAGCTTGTGGGCGTTGGCGCCAAAGGTGTTGGCGGTGATCACGTCGCAGCCGGCCTCGACGTACTGACGCTGGATGTCGGTAATGACTTGGGGCTCCTCAAAGTTGAGCAGCTCGGGCAGGGCGCCGGCCTTCATGCCGGCCGCTTGCAGCATGGTGCCCATGCCGCCGTCGAACAGCAGGTGCCCCGTGCCCTCGATGGCGGCACGCAAGCGATCGTCCTTAATGTGCAGGTCGTCGATCGTGCGTGTCTTGTATACAGCGCCATTACGACGGGCAGCATCAACGGGCGCCGCCAGCGCGGCACCGTCCAGATCATGAGTGATAAGCGGAGTAAACATCGAGGGCTCCTAATGGCTGGAATAGCAGGTGGTGTGGGCGGCGCGGAAGCGGCAGTGCTCGCGCATGCGGCAGATATTGCAGGTGGGGCGGCCCTGGGCGTCGTGGACCTCGCCGTCAAACAGACCGATCACTGCGGTCACACTCTTGGTGGGCATGAGCAGGCTGGTAGGTGTGACGGTAAGCCCGATGAGCCGCGTGGCGTTGAGCGCAGCCACGATTGAGTGCTGGGCCGTAAGCGGGCAGTCGCCGTAGCCGGGGCTGAAGCGCCAGTTACCGGCGAGTCCGTGTGCGGCGGCCACAGCCTTGACCTGCTGGTCCATCTGCTCGACGGCGGCTTCTACATAGGCAGAGCATGCGGCGTCGAGCACGGCTCCCTCTAGGGGTTGCTGGGCTCCCGTGGTGCGCAGGCGACGCTCAGCGTCCATGCCGAGGGTGCATACCATGAGTGCGGCAAAGCGGGCGTCTTTGAGGTGGCGATAGATATCGCGACCGCGCAGCTCAACGTTGGTGCCGACCAGACGGATGCTGGGCTCTCCCTGCTCATCGACGCCCGTGGCATCGACGGCAAAAACGCGGCGCACGCCACGGGGCTCAATGTCCAGTTCCAGACGCTCAACGACAAGCTCAATACGCTGCGATAGCTCGGGCTCAATCTGCTGACCGCCGTAGCCCAGGTAGCGCAGCATCTCGGCACGGTCGACTCGGGGGCGATGGGCGGCATCGATACGGTAGAGCGCCGGCGACGCAAGGTCGGCCGGCACTTCACCAAAAGCTGTATCGATGTGCGGTTTTTCCATTACCTCAGGCGCTCCATAATGGTTGCGGCGATCGCAGGACGATTCATAGTGTACAGGTGCAGACCGTCGGCACCGTGCTCCTTGAGGTCGCAAAGCTGACGGGCGGCATAATCTACACCGGCTGCCTGCAGGCTCTCGGGGTCGTTCTCGTACTTGGCGAGAATCTTGATGACGGGGGAGGGCAGCGACGCGGCGCACATAAAGACCATACGGCTGATCTGCGACTTGCCCATAAACGGCATGATGCCCGCGGTAATGGGCACGGTGATGCCGGCCTTGTCGGCAAGCTCGCGAAAACGATAAAAGCACTCGTTATCAAAAAAGAGCTGCGTCACAAAGAAGCTCGCGCCGGCGTCCTGTTTTTGCTTGAGGTGCTCGACCGAGAGGTTGAGATCCTCGCAGGCAATGTGGCCCTCGGGGTAGGCTGCGGCACCCACGCAAAAGCCGGCGTCGACGAGCTCGGGGATAAGGTCGCGGGCGTAGGCGTAGTCCGAGGCGGGCTTGTCGTCCTCGGTCGCGCCAGCGGGAAGATCACCGCGCAGGGCCAGGATGTTTTCAACGCCGGCGGTGCGATACTCGTCGATCTTGGCGGCGATGTCGGCGTGGGTGCGGCCCACGCAGGTGAGGTGCGCTACCGAGGGCGTATCGAATTCGCTCGTAATCATATGCGCGATGGGGGCGGTGGTGGCACCGTTGCCCGAGCCGCCGGCTGAGCAGGTGACCGAGACAAAGCTCGGCGAAAGCTTGCACAGATTGCCTGCCACTT
>CATZRJ010000065.1 GCA_958423535.1 uncultured Collinsella sp. | reverse complement strand
GTTTCTAGATTGTTAGGTTGACGTTTGGTAAAACGTTTTTAGCAGGTTGTTTACCCTTTGACATCGAAAGGCTCGTATATGGACCACATCGCCGCCTCAAGTGTCGCTTTTATTTTCGATTGCGACGGCACACTGGTTAACAGCACCCCCGTTTGGGCTTATTCTCAGCCCGAGTTATTGCACCGCCACGGAGTTGACGTGACGGTCGACGATTTTGCCCAGTTTGAGCATTTGTCGCTCGAGGACGAGTGCCAGGCCTACCACGACACCTGGGGCATTGGTGCAAATGGCGAAGAGCTCTACCGCGAGCTGAGCGACATCCTGATCGATGGCTACTCCAAGGTGCCGCCGCGCGAGGGCCTGCTTGCATTTTTGAAGCAGGCGCAGGAGGCCGGTATTGCCATGTGCGTTGCAACGTCCACGCCGGCCGAGCTGGTTACGTCCGCGCTTGGGGGTGCCGGGCTCGATACCTACATGGAGTTTGTGACCACCACGGGCGAGGCGGGGCGCTCCAAGCAGTTTCCCGATGTGTACGAGCTAGCGTTGCGCCGTCTGGAGGAGCGCCATGGGCACAAGTTTGAGCGCGCGTGGGTGTTTGAGGACGCCGTCTTTGGCCTTAAGAGCTCGGGCACCGCAGGCTTTAGGCGCGTGGGCATCTATGACCCGCACGGTCGTATGATACGCGACGAGGTTCGCGACAACTGCGATATCTTTATCGATAGCTATGAGGACCTGGATCTGGCCCGCGTTCTTACGTTTGAGGGATAGGCGAGAGCTGTGGCTTGTAAGGTGTTAGTGGTCTGCGGCTCGCCCGTGGTGGCGAGCGCGGATTTGCTGCGTCAGCTGGCGGGGGAGTGCGACCACGTTGTCGCCGTGGACCGCGGGCTCGACGCGTTGCTGGGCGCGGGACTGGGCTGCGACGTGTATGTGGGGGACGCCGACACGGTGAGCGACGCCGGCCGCGCGTTGGTCGATGCCGCCGAAGCTTTTGAGGTAGAGCGCCATGACCCGTACAAGGACTACACCGATTTGGCGTTGGCGCTCTATTCCGTCCGCCGCCGCTGGCCGGGTGCCGAAGTGGTTGCGACCTGCGCCACCGGCGGCCGCCCGGATATGGCCCTTTCCGTACTGGGGCTGCTCGCGAGCTACGAGGATGCTCCCATCTGGATCGCCGAGGACAAGGTGGTCGCCCGCATCCTCCACGCTGGCGAGTCGTGGGCTATCGAAGGCGCCGAAGGCAAGACGTTCTCTATCATCGCCATAGCCCCCAGCACCGAGGTAAGCGAGCACGGCCTAGAGTGGGAGCTAGATCACAGCCCCCTGGGCTTGTTAGCTGACACGGGCATTAGCAACATAGTCCGATCCACTGCAGAGATCGAAGTCCATACCGGCACTGCAATAGCTTATTTGCTGCATCAGGGTTTTATTGGGACGGTCGGCGAGTAGGAAAACCCGTAAGTGCGAGAAGCAATTGCAAAAAACTTCTTGCACAACCAAGAATCTTCCCCTATAGTATCTCCTCGTCACGGGGGCGTAGCTCAGCTGGGAGAGCGCTTGACTGGCAGTCAAGAGGTCAGGGGTTCGATCCCCCTCGTCTCCACCATCGTGAATACAAGGCCACTCAATCGAGTGGTCTTTTTTATTTACATACGATATTTAGTAGTCCGAACTGCATTTTGCAAATGGCCCGTCATGTCATTGCGGGTGAAGCTGCCGCGCGGCTTAAACTCGTAGGGCACGCCAACCGCGTCGCCCACGGCCATGTCGTAAACGCAATCCCTCACCGTCCGCAGTAAACCCATGGTACACACCTAATTCTTGTTCATGCCGAACTTGCGCGATCCCAATACGTCCTTCCAATGACTCTCTCGTTCGCACACCTCGGCAGTGGTCATCTTTGTGTCGCATACCTCAAGGATGGAGTAGGTAAAGTTCTCGATGATGTACCCAGCCCCGTGCTTAGCCATGATGGCCTTGAATTCCTTGTTGCCGCCCGTAGGGTCCTCGGGGTTGGCATAGGCGCGCCAACGCTGCCAGATACCCAGGTCCGCGCCTGCGTCCTTCTTGCTGTCGCCCGAGGCCGAGCCCACGTAGAGCCGTCCCGTGGCGGTGTCGGTGATGCAGTAGACGCCCTTCACGTTGTCCAGCGCCCAGTACCAGTCGGAGCCCACGCTAGCGATGACGGCCTGCAGTGTCTTGTGGTCGATGCGAACGTACTTGTAGCCGGGGAAGGGGCTCACGTTGCCCAGGCTCATCGAGTATTCGTATACAACGGGCTCAAAGTCTTGCATCGCTTTCTCGTAGAACTTGTTGTAGATATTGCGCCCGATCGGCTTCTTCAGCTTGATGATAAGACGCTTGATGTAGGCCTCGTAGTCAGGAAGAAGCGTCAGCTTGTAGCCCACGCCGCCCAGCACCTCGGGCACAGCCTTCTCCACTTTGTACATGCCGCCGAAGATGAAGTACTCGGGCCCGTAGGTGTAGTACTGGGCGAACGAGAGCAGGTACTCTGCATGGTTGAGGTTGTTGTTCGCCTGCCCTGTCGCGCTTCTCCACGCGTTCATCTCGTACCATCGCGAGCCGCTATCGGTCCTCTCGGTGGTCGAGGTATCTTTTAGCAGCAGGTCGTACGCGCGTAGGTTCACGTCGCCAGCGTTCATGTTGAACTTAACCTTGGTCTTCTCGGGGTGTGCCACCGGCATCAAGTCCCTGAGTGTTATCACGGGATTTCCCATGCTTATTCCGCCGTTTCGATTCGAAAGCTTGTAGATCGAATCATATCACTCGCTTTCCAAACGGATATTAGTGCCCGGCCAACCAACCTGTTATTGCCGCTTTCCTCTCGATCAAGGATGCCCGTCAGCCTTGCTCAAGAAATTGAGCGCCCATATACCCAGCCACTTCCTAAAAGTTGTCCAACAATCCGTCTAAAATGCGTTGACTCTGTAGTCGGGCGTGCCCATTGTGTGACGAGCGCTCTCGCAGCGCATTGACCTTGCGCCTCGCAATCGTTGCGCAACCCTGCCCATAACCTGCAATAACGTTTTATCGGTATAAAACAGCCCAGCGAATGCAGCTTGCGCCTTATATGCTACAAACCAGAACCTAATACAGTCGTTCCCAAACGCTGTGCTAAACTGCTTTACATCACATGGTTTCAACTCCGCGTTGCTGTTTGTGCGGATGCGTTCTACGCATCAATATGAGCAACCACGCGAGCGCGCAAAGAGCATCCGGCCGTAACGGCGGTGCCCCTTCTGAGCAGAAACCCAATAAAGTTCGACGCCTATTCCCGCTGAATTAATCCAGCGAAATAGCTGTCAGCGTGCATGCCTTAGCTGTTTGCGTGCGGTCCAGTTTTGTACCCGCTTGACTGGATCGCACGCAGCCAGCTGGGGTCGCGGTCATTTTGCGATACACGTCCGCGACTCTAGCCACTGCACTTATACATACCGTTCACGGTGGGGCAGAGCCACGTGCTTGTCTAACTGGGCTCAGGGTTTGAATATGGAGCGCCTTAGCGCACAAGCGCCCTGGCGAAGCCATACACAAACCCCGTGAGCCACACGTAAGACAGCAAGGGGGTGGTGCTCGTGTGGTATGTGATTCAGGTTATTAACGGTCGCGAAGACGTAATGCGCGAGCGCATCGAGCGCATGCTGCCGGCTAGCGCCATGCAGGAGCTCTTTTATCCCCAATTTCAAACCGAGATCAAAGTGCACGGCGAATGGGTCAATACGACCAAGCCGCTCTTTCCCGGTTACCTTATCTGCGATACGGCAGATCCTCGCACCGTGTAACAGTATCTGCTACGCATGGACGACTTTGCCCGGGTGCTATCCCAGGACGGTCAGTTTGTGCCGCTGGCAAAAGAAGAGGTCCAGCTTATTGGTGGCTTTACGCATAAGGGAGACCGCGTAGTTCCTATGAGCGAGGCCTTAAAAGACGGCGACCAGGTCGTAGTGACGGCAGGTCCGCTGCTGGGTCACGAAGGCCTTATCAAAACCATTAACAGACGCAAGAGTACTGCTTATTTGGAGCTCGACCTGTGCGGCCGACGCGTAACTACGCGCGTTGGCCTTGCCGTGCTTTCAGCCGAGCAGCGCGTCATGCGAAACCTTAAAAAGGCGATTGCCTAGCTGCAGGCGACTGTTTAACGGGACAGGGAGGATCCCCGGGGGCGGGGACGTAGGTTTGAAGGAAATAGTGTCAGACAAAACTGAATATTCAGAAGGAGCGCCGGTGGGGGCCGCGCTTGTTGCCCAGGCCATGAGCGGCGGCGACGTGAGCATGCGCTACAAGGCCATGCAGGCCGTGAAGGACTGGGACCGCACGCGCCTGGCATACCGCACCGTCAAGCGCGCCTTCGACATCGTGTTCAGCGGCTGCGTGCTGGCCGTTATCGCCATACCCAGCCTGGTGCTCGCCGCCGCCATCCGCCTGGAGAGCGAGGGCAACCCGTTCTACAGCCAGATCCGCGTGGGCCAGACCCACCGCGACGGCAGCCTGTCCACCTTCCGCATGTGGAAGTTCCGCTCCATGTACAAAGACGCCGACGAGCGCCTCGCAGAGCTCAAGGGGCAGAACGAGATCGCCGGCGCCATGTTCAAGATGAAGGACGACCCGCGCGTCACCAAGATCGGCAAGTTTATCCGCAAGCATTCCATCGACGAGTTCCCGCAGTTCCTCAACGTGTTCCTGGGTCAGATGTCCGTCGTCGGCCCGCGCCCGCCGCTGCCGAACGAGGTGGCGGAGTACACCGAGTACGACCTGCAGCGCCTTGCCGTGAAGCCGGGCATTACCGGCTGGTGGCAGGTGACCGATCGAAATTCAACGGGTTTCGACGGAATGGTCCAGCGCGACCTGGAGTACATCGCCAAGCGCGGCGTCATCACGGATCTCAAGATCGTCGCCCTCACGGTGATTGAGGTCATCACCGGTAAGGGTGCGTGCTAATGCTTCAGGACTATTCAAAATTTGTTGAACTCAAGCGCGTTCCCGTAATCGATGTTCCGATCACGGGAACCAATATGTCTGAGTGCGTCGGGTTTCTCACTCGCCATATAGATGAGCTACATGGCGAGTATATTTGCGTTTCCAATGCTCATACCTCGGTTATGGCACATGACGACCCCTCCTATTGGGCCTGCCAAGCTGAATCCGTCATGTCCCTTCCCGACGGCAAGCCTTTATCTGTTGTTGGAAGCAAAACAATTGAGTCAATGGGGCGTGTAACTGGACCCGATTTGATGCGGGAGATATTCAACATTTCCGCGCAGCAAGGATGGAGCCATTACTTCTACGGCAATGAGCAGAAGAACCTCGAGGCTCTCAATGATTCTCTTCGAGAGGAATATCCGGGTTTGAAAATCGCCGGCATGGAACCTTCGGTCTTCCGTCCGCTCTCTGATAGCGAGAAACGAGACCTATCGCGACGCCTTGCAGAATCTGGTGCTGACTTTGCATGGATCGCTTTGGGCGCGCCTCGCCAGGAAGTCCTCATGCATGAGCTCAAAGGAGGCTCCCAACCGTTGATGATTGGCGTCGGAGGCGCGTTCAACGTTCTCGCTGGCGTGGTGCCGGAGGCACCGATCTGGATGCAGAACTTGAGCCTCGAGTGGCTATACAGACTTATCCAAGAGCCGAGACGGCTTTTCAAGCGATACCTCATTACTAACACTAAGTTTCTCTTTTACCAGTTCACGGGCGCAAAACGCAAGGAAGGCAAGTAGATGAAATCCACGACTGCATTCAAAGACAAGACCCTCATGATCACGGGCGGTACCGGCTCGTTCGGCAACACCGTGCTCAAGCACTTCATGAACACCGACCTGGCCGAGATCCGCATCTTCTCGCGCGACGAGAAGAAGCAGGACGACATGCGCCACCGCCTGCAGGAGAAGTCCCCGGAGCTCGCCTCCAAGGTGCGCTTCTTCATCGGCGACGTCCGCAACGCCCAGAGCGTGCGCGACGCCATGCACGGCGTGGACTACATCTTCCACGCCGCCGCCCTGAAGCAGGTGCCCTCCTGCGAGTTCTTCCCCATGGAGGCCGTGCGCACCAACGTCATCGGCACGGACAACGTGCTCCACGCCGCGATCGAGGAGGGCGTGGACCGCGTCGTGTGCCTGTCCACCGACAAGGCCGCATACCCCATCAACGCCATGGGCAAGTCCAAGGCCATGATGGAGTCCATCATCTACGCCAACGCCCGCAACGGCGCCGGCCGCACCACCATCTGCTGCACCCGCTACGGCAACGTCATGTGCTCGCGCGGCAGCGTCATCCCGCTGTTCATCGACCGCATCCGCAAGGGCGAGCCGCTCACGGTCACCGACCCCAACATGACCCGCTTCCTCATGAACCTTGACGAGGCCGTGGACCTCGTGCAGTTCGCCTTCGAGCACGCCAACCCCGGCGACCTGTTCATCCAGAAGGCCCCAGCCTCCACGATCGGCGACCTCGCCGAGGCCGTCCAGGAGGTCTTCGGCCGCGTGGGCACCCAGGTGATCGGCACCCGCCACGGCGAGAAGCTCTTCGAGACGCTCATGACCCGAGAGGAGCGCCTGAGGTCCGAGGACATGGGCGGCTACTACCGCGTGGCCTGCGACTCGCGCGACCTCAACTACGACAAGTTCGTCGTCGACGGCGAGGTGGAGACCCAGGCCGACGAGTCCTACACCTCCCACAACACCGAGAGGCTCGACGTGGAGGGCACCATCGCCAAGATCAAGACCGCCGAGTACGTTCAGCTGGCGCTCGAGGGCCGCGAGCACGAGGCGGTGCAGTAGGGTGCGCGTCCTCGTCACCGGCGCCAGGGGCTTCGTGGGCAGGAACCTCTGCTGCGCGCTGAAGAACGTCCGCGACGGCAAGGACCGCCGCGCGAAATACCAGTCGCTCCTTCCCCTCGAGGTCATGGAGTACGACGTCGACTCGAACCCCGGGGAGCTTGACGGCTACTGCTCCCGCGCCGACTTCGTCTTCAACCTGGCCGGTGTCAACCGCCCAAAGGACCAGTCCGAGTTCATGGAGGGCAACTTCGGGTTCGCCTCCACGCTGCTCGAGACGCTCGAGCGCCACGGCAACAGGTGCCCCGTCATGCTCTCCAGCTCCGCGCAGGCGAGCCTGTCGGGCCGCTTCGAGGGCTCCGTATACGGCGAGTCGAAGCTCGCGGGGGAGGGCCTCTTCCGCGAGTACTCCGAGAGGACCGGCGCCCCGGTGCTCATCTACCGCTTCCCCAACCTCTACGGCAAGTGGTGCCGCCCGCGCTACAACTCCGCCGTGGTGTTAGCGCTAATCTAAAATTGACCACTTTCGCAAACGCATCTCGCCGAATG